>NZ_JAPFGX010000011.1:0-73417 GCF_059803575.1 Sphingomonas sp. URJC2 | reverse complement strand
GCCCGCGCGAGGGGCGCCGCGCGCGCCGCTGCGCGTGCTGGGCGCGCACCCCGACAGCGCCGCCGAGGTGCGGGTGATGGAGGGGCGCTACGGCCCCTATGTCACCGATGGCGAGACCAATGCGACCCTGCCCAAGGCAAGCGCGCCCGATGCGATCACGCTCGATGAAGCCGTCGCGCTGCTGAAGGCGCGGGCCGAGGCGGCCCCGGCGCGCAAGGGCGGCGCGAAAAAGGCGGCGGCGAAGAAGCCGGCTGCCAAAAAAGCGCCGGCCAAAAAGGCCGCTGCGAAAAAGGCCCCGGCGAAGGCGGGTGCCGCCAAAAGCGCGGCGAAGAAGGCAGACTGAGCGGGGAAGCGGGCGACCGGAAACGGGGCGGCACCGGCCCCGTCAGCCCGTGCAGCCGCGGCAGGCGGGGTCCTTGACGATGCGGATCGTGCGCAGCACCGGGGTGAGTGCATCGAACACATGCACGCGCCCCGCCGGGTCCGGCCCGAAGCCGACCAGCGCGCGTACCGCCTCCATCGCCGCCCAGGCTCCGGCCAGCCCCGCCGCCGCGCCCAGCACGCCCTGATCGGCGCAGGTGTCGCAATCCTCGGCATCGAATGCGTCGCCGACAAAGCAGCGGTAACAGGGCTGATCGGGCTCATGGCCGCGAAAGGTGGCGATCTGGCCCTGAAACTGACCCAGCGCCGCCGACACCAAGGGCGTGCGCTGCCGCACCGCCTGATCCGAAACGATCAGCCGGGTGGCGAAATTGTCCGACCCGTCGAGGATCAGATCGACCCCGCCGAGCAGATCGGCGGCCGTATCGGCGCTGATCCGGGCGACCAGCGGCTCGGCACTGACATGCGGGTTGAGCCGTGCGACCGCGCGCGCCGCCGCCTCGGCCTTGGGGGCACCCAGATCGGTATCGCCGAACAGGATCTGACGCTGCAGGTTGGACAGGCTGACGCGGTCGTCATCGATCAGGCGCAGATGGCCGATCCCGGCGGCGGCCAGATACTGGATCGCCGGGCAGCCAATGCCACCCGCGCCGACAATGGCGATGCGCGCGGCGCGCAGCCGGTTCTGCCCCGCGCCGCCGATTTCCTTCAGAACAATGTGCCGGGCATAACGGTCAAGCTCGGCATCGCTCAGGCTCACGCGCTGCTCCCGCCGGCAAGCGTGCCGGTGCCGGTGGAGCCGAAGCCGCCCGCGCCGCGCATGCTGTCGTCAAGCGCCGCGACCTCGGTGAAATGCGCCCGCTGCACGGCGGCGGGGACCAGCTGGGCGATACGGTCGCCGCGCGCGATGCGGAACGGGGCGTCGCCCAGATTGGCGAGGATCACCTTCACCTCGCCGCGATAATCGCTGTCGATGGTGCCCGGGGTGTTGAGGCAGGTGACGCCATGCTTGAGCGCGAGGCCGGAGCGCGGGCGCACCTGCACCTCGAACCCGGCCGGAATCTGGATCGCCAGCCCGGTCGCCACCGCATGGCGGGCACCGGGGGCCAGCTCGACATCCTCGGCCGACACCACGTCCATGCCCGCCGCGCCATCGGTTGCGTAAGCGGGCAGGGGCAGGCCCTCGCCATGCGGCAACCGCTTGAGCGCGATGGCAAGGCTGGGGCGCGTCTGCGGGGTCGCCTCGGTCATGTCCGGTCCTTTTTGGGCTGATCCGCCCCGGCCAGCGCGGCGGCGATCCGGTCGGCAAGCCGGGCGGCGACATCGGCCTTGGCCATGGCCGGCCAATGCTCGGTCCCGTCGCCGGTGATCAGGTGGATGCTGTTGGTTTCGCCGCCCATCACATCGCCCGACACGTCATTGGCGACGATCCAGTCACAGCCCTTGCGCGCGCGCTTGGCGGTGGCGTGATCGACGACATTGTCGGTTTCTGCGGCAAAGCCGATGAGCAGCGACGGGCGCGCATCTGACTGCGCAAGGCCTTGCAAAATATCGGGATTTTCGTGAAGCGTCAGGCTGGGCGCAACGCCGGGCTGCTTCTTGATCTTGATCGCTGCGGCATCGGCCCGCCAGTCGGCGACCGCCGCCACCAGCACCGCAGCATCGGCGGGCAGGGACGCGGCGACCGCATCCGCCATCTGCCGCGCGGTTTCGACATCGATCCGCGTCACGCCCGGCGGCGTCGCCAGCGTCACCGGCCCGCTGACCAGCGTGACCCGCGCACCCCGCGCGGCGAGGGCTGCGGCCAGCGCAAAGCCCTGTTTGCCCGATGAGCGGTTGGCGATGTAGCGCACCGGATCGATCGGTTCATGCGTCGGCCCGGCGGTGACCAGAATATGCCGGCCTGCGAGCGGTCCGTTGCCCGGCATCTGCCCGTTGCCCGGCATTTGCCCGTGAAGCACGGCGCGCACCCGCTCCATGATCGCCGCCGGTTCGGGCAGGCGGCCGGGGCCGAACTCGCCACAGGCCATCGGCCCTTCGGCGGGATCGACGATCATGATGCCATCGGCGCGCAGCTGCGCGACGTTGCGCCGGGTGGCGGCATGGCCCCACATGCGCACATTCATCGCCGGCACCGCCAGCACCGGCTTGTCGGTCGCCAGCAGCAGCGTGGTCGCCAGATCATCGGCGATCCCCGCGGCCATGCGGGCGAGCAGATCGGCGGTGGCGGGCGCGACGACGACCAGATCGGCCTGACGGCTGAGCTGGATATGGCCCATTTCCGCCTCGTCCTTCAGATCCCACAGGCTGGTATGGACGCTCTGTTCGGACAAAGCGGCAAGCGTCATCGGGGTGACGAACTGCGCCCCGCCATCGGTCAGCACGCAGCGCACCGACATGCCATCTGCGCGCATCAGCCGGATCAGCTCGCACGCCTTATAGGCGGCGATGCCGCCGCCCACGATCAGCAGGATGCGCGCGCCCGCCACCGGGTCAGCCCAGCAGGTGCATCAGGCCGGCCCCCAGGCCCGCCCCGGCAAGCGCCGTCGCCAGCGTGCGCCAGCCGCGCCCGATGCCGACCACCGGAATGTCGGGCAAGGGCGGCGGCAGCGGCGCGGCGCCGGGGCGCGGCAGCTGCTTGTCGAGCCGGCGGATCAGATCGGGCACCAGCGCCAGCGTGCGCTTCGCCTCGATCAGCCGGTCCGCCGCCCAGGCTTCGGGGCCGAGTTCGGTGCGCAGCCATTCGCCGACGAACGGCGCGGCAGTTTCCCACATGTTGATGTCGGGATCGAGCGCGGTCGCCACGCCTTCGACCATCACCATCGTCTTTTGCAGCAGCAGCAGATGCGGCTGGGTCGGCATGTCGAAATCGCGGGTGATGCCGAACAGCCCGTCGAGCATGTTGCCGATCGAGATCGCCTTGACCGGCAGCCCCCGGATCGGTTCGCCCACCGCGCGCAGCGCGGTCGCGAACTCGGCCATATTATGGTGCGGCGGCACATAACCGGCCTCGAAATGGATTTCGGCCACGCGCTCGTAATTGCCGGTGATCAGGCCGTAGAGAATCTCCGCCAGCCAGCGCCGGGCGCGCCGGTCGATCCGGCCCATGATGCCGAAATCGATGGCGACAATGTCCCCGTCCGGGCGCACGAACAGATTGCCCTGATGCATGTCGGCATGGAAGAAACCTTCCGAAATCGCCTGACGCAGAAAGGCGCGCACCAGCCGCCCGGCCAGCACCTTGGGATCATGGCCCGCCGCGATCAGCGCGTCGCGCCGCGACAGCTTGATCCCGTCAATCCATTCGAGCGTCATCACCCGCTTGGCGGTGCGCTGCCAGTCGATCTCGGGAATGCGATAGCCAGGCTCGGCCTGCATCGCCTGCGCCAGTTCGGAGGCCGAGGCCGCCTCGCGGCGCAAATCCAGCTCGCGCATCGTCCATTGCCGGAACTGCGCGATCACCTGACGCGGGCGCAGCCGCCTCAGCTCGCCGCCCAGCGCCTCGGCCTGCGCGGCCGCCCATTCATAGGTTTCGAGCGCGCGGGTGAAATCCTCTTCCACGCCGGGGCGCAGCACCTTGACCGCGACCTGCCGGCCATCGGTGGTGACGGCGCGGTGAACCTGCGCGATCGATGCCGCACCCACCGGGCTTTCCTCGATCGAGGCGAACACCTCGCTGATCGGGCGTCCGAACGAGCGTTCGATCGACTCGCGAATCTCCGCGAACGGCGCGGGCGGCAGATCGTCCTGCAGGCGCAGCAGATCCTCGGCCGCCTCCACCCCGACCAGATCGGGGCGGGTGGCCAGCGCTTGACCCAGCTTGATTGCCGCCGGGCCGAGCGACTGGAAGGCGGTGGCATAGGCCGGCTGCACGGGCACGCGCGCGCCGAACCGGGCGATGCGCACCAGCCGGCGCACCTGCGGCGGGGTCAGCGGATCGCGCTCGATCCCGGTCAGCGCGCCGTGGCGGGCGAGCGTCCGGCCCCAGCGCAGCAGCCTGACGAGATGCGTTGCGGTGGAGGCCAAGCTCAGATCTTCCAGCCGCTGTGGATCGCCACCAGACCGCCCATGATCGGTTCGACCCGCGTCTGCACGAAACCGGCATCGGCGATCATCCGCTCGAACGTCGGCATGTCGGGGAAACGGCGGATCGATTCGATCAGATAGCGATAGCTCGCCTCGTCGCCGGCCAGCGCCTTGCCCAGCCGTGGCACCAGATGGTGCGAATAGGCGTCATAGACATCGGCAAAGCCCGGCCAGGTGGTGGTCGAGAATTCGAGGCAGAAAAACCGCCCGCCGCGCTTGAGCACCCGGTGCGCCTCCGCGAGTGCGGCGGGAATGTCGGTCACGTTGCGGATGCCGAACGCGATCGTATAGGCGCTGAAGAAGCGGTCGGGGAAAGTCAGCGCCTCGGCATTGGCCTCGCTCCACACCAGCCCGTCAATGCCGCGCTTGGCCGCGCGCTGCATGCCGATGTCGAGCATGTCGGGATTGATGTCGGCCACCGTCACCCGCGCGCCGTGGCGGGCGAGGCGGAAGGCGATGTCGCCGGTGCCGCCGGCCATGTCGAGAATATCCTCGCCGGCGCGCGGTTTGACCCGCCGGACGAACCGGTCTTTCCACAGCCGGTGCATGCCGCCCGACATCGCATCGTTCATGATGTCATAGCGGCGCGCGACGCTGGAAAAGACCTCGCCGACACGGGCGGTCTTTTCCTCTGGCGATACTTCGGCATAGCCGAAAGAGACGGTCTCGGTCATCGCCCGTCCCCCTAGCCGAGCGCGGAGGGCGAGGCAAACCCGACGTGGCCCCGAGGCCCCCCGAAATGTCGTGACGCCGGGGCCTTGAGGCGCGCGTGCGCACCGCTTATGCCGGGGCCGTGCCCGAGCTTCCCGAAGTCGAGACCACGGTGCGCGGCCTGGCCGAGGTGCTGGACGGCCAGATCCTCGCCACTGTCGCGCCGCAGCGCCCCGACATGCGCTTTCCGTTCCCGGCCGATCTGCGCCAGCGGACCACCGGGGCGCGGATCGTGCGCCTGCACCGCCGGGCCAAATATGGCCTGATCGACACCGATCGGGGCGATAGCATCATCTTCCACCTCGGCATGTCGGGGCGGTGGCGGGTCGATGCCGATGCGCTGCTGCCGCACGATCATCTGCTGGTCGAAACCGGCGGCGGGCGGCGGCTGGCGCTTTATGATCCGCGCCGGTTCGGCTTTGTCGATCTGGTGCCGACGGTGCAGCTTGCGGCCTATCCGGCCTTTGCCAAAATGGGGCCGGAGCCGCTCGGCCCCGATTTCACGCCGCGCGCGCTTGCCGCCGCGCTTGCCGGGCGGCGTGCCCCGGTCAAGGCGCTGCTGCTCGACCAGCGGGTGGTGGCGGGGCTGGGCAATATCTATGTCTGCGAGGCGCTGCACATGGCCGGGATCGCCCCCGGCCGGCCGGGCGGCGATGTGCCGCGCGCGCGCATCGACCGGCTGGTCCCGGCGATCCGCGAGGTGCTGGACGCGGCGATCGCGGCGGGCGGATCGAGCCTGCGCGACTATGCGCGGCCCGACGGGCAGCTCGGCTATTTTGCCAAGGACTGGCGCGTCTATGGCCGCGAGGGCGCGGCCTGTGGTTGCGGGACTGTCATAATCCGCCGGGTGGATTCGGGGCGCTCGACCTTTTTCTGTCCCCGCTGCCAGCGCTGACCCGCCGGCAGGCCGCCCGAACCGGCCCATTGTCACGAAACTGACGCGCAGACGTCACGCTTCCGCAACCCGGCTGACACGCAAGCATCACAGCCCCTGCCTAACCGGAGGGCCGACCGGGCGCGGAGTCGCGCGCCGGCTGATGGACACTGACAGGGGAACTTCATGTCGCGCACTCGCCTGCTCCTTCTCGGGGCTGCCGCCCTTCCGCTCGCCGCCTGCGGAGCCAGCGATCCGGCATCCCCCGGGCAGGGCGGTGGCGGCGTTGTCGTCGTTCCCGCGCCGTCCCCGGCGCCGGCCCCGGCTCCCGGCGTCGGTCCCAACACCGCCGAAGCCGCGTTCGCGACGACGACGGTCAGCGGTGTGACGGTGACGGTGGCCGAACAGATCGCGGTCGTGAATGCCGGCACCAACAATGTGCTGACCGGCACCAATCCGCTGAACGGTGTCGCCCCGACCGGCTCCGCGCTCAATGTCGGCGCGTTCGATGCCTCGACGGTCAATCCGTTCTTCACCCGCACCAGCTATATCGGCGCGGTCAATCCGGCCGGCGACACCTGGTTCCAGGGCTGGACCTGCAATTCCTCGACGCTCAACCTCGGGCCGGGCAATGCCAGCTGCGCGACCGGCCTGTCGCGCAGCGCCGCCGCGCCTGCCGCCAGCGCCTGCCCGGCGGGCACCACCGACGCCGGCACCGCCAACAATTACCGGCTCTGCCGCCTGCCGGCGACCGTCTCGGGAACGCTCAGCCTGCCGCGCGTCGACGGCGTCGCCTATCAGATCAACGGCCGTGTCGATGTCGGCCAGGATCGCGGCATCCTCGGCACCGGTGGCGCGGCGGCGACGCTGACCATCGCGGCGGGGGCGATCATCGTCGCCAACCCGATCGATCCGGCCCCCGACTTCCTGGTCGTCAACCGCGGGTCGCAGATCAATGCGGTCGGCACCGCGACCCAGCCGATCATCTTCACCTCGCAGCAGAACCTCAACCCGGCCAATAACGGCGATTCGAGCCAGGGCCAGTGGGGCGGCATCGTGATCGCCGGGCGCGCGCCGATCGCCAATTGCTCGTCGGGCACCAACAATGCCGACGGCACCAGCACGACCTGCGAGAACATCGTCGAAGGCACGGTGACCGCGCTTTACGGCGGCAATGCGCCGGCCGACAGCAGCGGCACGATGCGCTATGTCCAGATCCGCTATTCGGGGCTGGAACTGACGCCGGGCAACGAGCTGCAGGGGCTGACCACCGCCGGCGCAGGGTCGGGCACCGACATCAGCTATATCCAGGTGCACAACAGCTCGGACGACGGGGTCGAGGTGTTCGGCGGCCGCAACAATTTTCGCTACATGGTCGTGACCGGGGCCGATGACGACGGCTTCGACGTCGACACCGGCTGGCGCGGCCTCGTCCAGTTCCTGATCGTCGCGCAGAAGCTGACCGGGGCGACCACCGACTCCTTCGCCACCGAAATCGATTCGAACGGCAATGAAGACGCGCTGCCGCGCACCTATGGGCAATATGCCAACTTCACCTTCATCCAGACGGCCAATGCGCCGGCGGCGATCCGCCTGCGCGGCGGTGCGGATTTCGGCTTCTACAACGGCATCGTGAAGTCGGTCGCGGCCTGCGCCAACATCGTGGCGGGCACCGAGGCCAATGGCGGCAAGTCCACCATCCGGGCGGCCAATGCCGGCCTTCAGGAACTGGGCGCGCCGGTCTTCCGGTCGGTGTTCTTCGCCTGCAACGGCAACTGACCCGATCCCGGACGCATGCAGGGGGAGGCCGGAAGCAGGATCAGCCCGCTTCCGGCCGCGCAGCAAGGATAGAATGATGATCAGGCCGCTTACTTTCGCCACGCTGCTGCTCGCATCGAGCCAGCTTTTTGCGCCCGCCGTGCTGGCGCAGACCGCGCCGCCCGCCGCGCCGCAGCCGACGCCGCCCGCCCAGCCCGAAGCGGCCGAGGAGCAGGTCGATGTCTCGGCCCCCGGTGCCGGCGAGCTGGACGGCGAGGACATCATCGTTCGCGGCCGTTATATCCCCAACGTCATCCGCGCGACCCCGCAGGTCGTCTCGGTGCTGTCCTCGGCCGATATCGCCCGGACCGGCGAAGGCGACATTGCCGGCGCGCTGACCCGCGTCACCGGCCTCAGCGTCGTCGGCAATGGTTTCGTGTTCGTCCGCGGTCTCGGCGACCGTTATTCCTCCTCGCTGCTCAACGGCTCGCCGCTGCCGTCGCCCGAACCGCTGCGCCGCACGGTGCCGCTCGACATCTTCCCGACCTCGATCGTCGCCAGCGCGCTCGTCCAGAAAAGCTATTCGGCCAATTACCCGGCCGAGTTTGGCGGCGGGGTCATCAACCTGACGACGCGCGCCGTGCCGGAGGAGAGCTTCATCTCCATGTCCGGCTCGGTCGGCGTCGATTCGGTCACCACCGGCCGCCGGGGCCTTGGCTATTATGGCAGCCGCAACGACTGGCTGGGGTTTGATTCGGGCGAGCGCGCGGTTCCCGGCGTGATCCAGCGCGAAGGGCTGACGCGCGGCGTGTTCTTTTCGAACGAAATCACCGGCTTTTCGGGCGCGCGCACCCGGCTGCTCCAGCGCTTCGACACCCCGGCCAATTTCAATCTTGAGTTCAGCGGCGGCCACCGGATGGAAGTGGGCGACGATGCCGATCTCGGCCTTGTCGCCTCGGCCCAGTTCAACAATGGCTGGCGCAACCGCGACGCCATCCAGCAGGACACGACCGATCCCACCGGCGCGCTGCGCAACGATTTCCAGACCCAGTTGACCGACAATCGCGCGGTCACCAACCTGCTGCTGGGCGCGGGTCTGGAGTTTGGCGGCCACAAGATCCGACTGACCAACCTCTACATCAACGACACGCTGAAACAGGCACGGCTGTCGGGTGCCACCGTCTATCTGAACAGCAGCGGCGACCCGATCCTGCAGCAGAACACCAACCTGTTCCGCCGCCAGCTGATCGACAGCCAGGCGGTGGGCGAGCTGCGCTTCGGCGACCTGTCGGTCGATCTGCGCGGTACCTATGCCAACACCAAGCGGCTGGCACCTTATGAGACGTTCTTCAGCTATCGCCGCAACCGCGTCACCGGCCAGTTCCAGAACGATCTGAACGGCCTGCAGGAATCCGCGACCGTCGCGTTCAGCCGGCTGAACGAGGATCTGTGGAGCGGCGCGATCGATGCCAGCCTGAAGCTGCCGACCGAACGGCCGGTGACGATTTCGGCCGGCTATTATTACAGCGACACGCAGCGCGACTCGCTGCGCCTCGACTTCCGCTTCCGCAGCTTTCTGGGCGGCGGCATCAACCCGCAATTCGCGACGCTGCGCCCCGATCTGCTGCTGTCGCCGGCGAGCATCCTCAACGCCTGCGCCAATCCGACGGCGGTGGCGGCCGAGGCCGGCTGCGTCCGCCTGTTCAACACCTCGGCCTCGCAGGGGGCGGCGTTTTACGATGCCGCGCTGCGCATCAATGCCGGCTATGTGCAGGCCGAGGGCGAGCTGGCCGACGGGCTGCGCGTGACCACCGGCCTGCGCTATGAGGATGCGACGCAGCGCGTGGGCACCAACAGCGCAACCTTTGCCGGCACGCAGCTGAACAATGGCTATTGGCTGCCGGCGACGACGCTGACCTGGAACTTTGCCGAGGACATGCAGCTGCGGCTCAATGCGTCCAAGACCATCGCCCGCCCGCAGTTCCGCGAACTCGCCCCGCAGATCTACCGCGATTTCGAGTTTGACCGCTTCTTCTTCGGCAATCCGCGGCTGACCGATTCGGAACTCTACAACTTTGAAGGCCGGTTCGAATTCTACCCGGCCAAGGACGACCGCATCGCGATCGCCGCCTTCCACAAGACGATCAAGCGGCCGATCGAACAGGTCGCCTTCTTCCCCAGCGAAGACGCGACGCTCACCACCGGCTTTTCCTATGCGCCGCGCGCGGTGCTCTACGGGGCTGAGGCCGAGGTGCAGAAATATGTTCCGCTCGACGGGCTGGGCGGCGATTTCTTCGCGTCGCGCCGGCTGCTCATCGTCGCCAACTATACCTACACCCAGTCCAAGCTGCGCGTCGACGACACGCTGGTGCCGAGCGCGATCCAGAACTCGTCGGGTGCCGCCGCGCTGGTGCCGGCCAGCCTGATCTTCCGCAACGGCGCGCCGCTGACCGGCCAGTCTGACCATCTGGTCAATCTGCAACTGGGCATCGAGAGCACCGACAAGGTCAGCCAGATGACCCTGCTGTTCAATTATGCCAGCGACCGCGTGACCAATCGCGGCCCGAACCTGCTGCCCGACATCACCGAGCGGCCGGGCATCCGGCTCGACTTCGTCGCGCGCGAGGAGTTTGAGCTGTTCGGCGGCAAATGGCAGCTGAAGGTCGAGGCGCGCAACCTGACCGGCACGCCCTATCGCGAGTTCCAGCAGTTTGCCGACCGGCGGGTGCTGATCAACCGCTGGAATCAGGGCCGCATCATCTCGCTGGGGCTGAGCACCACCTACTGACCGGCCCGGCCTGTCGATGATATGGGAAAAGGGGGCTTTGGCCCCCTTTTTTCATGGGCGGGGAGGGGCGCGCGGGCCGGGCGCGGCGCGCCTCAGGCGTCGATCGCCTCTTCGTCCAGCCGCGCGGCATTTTCCTGGATGAACTGGAACCGGTGTTCGGGGTTGCGGCCCATCAGCCGGTCGACCAGATCGCGCACGCCCGCGCGCTCCTCATAATCCTGGGGCAGGGTGACACGGATCAGCGTGCGCGTGCGCGGGTCCATCGTCGTTTCGCGCAGCTGCTGCGGGTTCATTTCGCCCAGCCCCTTGAAGCGCGACACCTCGACCTTGCGGCCCTTGAACGCCGTGCGTTCGATCTCGGCACGGTGCTGGTCGTCGCGCGCATACAGGCTCTTGCCGCCCGCGCTCAGCCGGTAGAGCGGCGGCTGGGCCAGATAGACATGGCCGCGCCGGACGATGTCGGGCATTTCCTGAAAGAAGAAGGTCATCAGCAGCGTCGCGATATGCGCGCCGTCGACATCGGCGTCGGTCATGATGATCACGCGTTCATAGCGCAGCGCATCGGGCTGGCACTTGTCGCGCGTGCCGCAGCCAAGCGCCTGAATCAGGTCGGCAATCTCGCTGTTGGCGCGGATCTTGTCGGCGGTGGCGGAGGCGACGTTCAGGATCTTGCCGCGAATGGGCAGGATCGCCTGCGTCTTGCGGTCGCGCGCCTGCTTGGCCGATCCGCCGGCGCTGTCGCCCTCGACGATGAACAGCTCGGTCCCCGCCGGGTCGGAGGCGGCGCAGTCGGTCAGCTTGCCGGGCAGCCGCAGCTTGCGCGCGCCGGTCGCGGTCTTGCGCTTGACCTCGCGCTCCGCCTTGCGGCGCAGCCGTTCGTCCATCCGGTCGAGCACGAAGCCGAGCAGCGCCTTGCCGCGTTCCATGCGGTCGGCAAGGAAATGGTCGAAATGGTCGCGGATCGCGGCTTCGACCAGCCTTGCGGCTTCGGGGCTGGTCAGCCGGTCCTTGGTCTGGCTCTGGAACTGGGGATCGCGGATGAACACCGACAGCATCAGCTCGGCCCCCGCCATCACATCGTCGGCGGTGATGTCCTTGGCCTTTTTCAGGCCCGTCAGCTCGCCAAAGCCGCGCACCCCCTTGGTCAGCGCGGCGCGCAGCCCCTGTTCATGCGTGCCGCCATCGGGCGTCGGGATGGTGTTGCAATACCAGCTCGTCCCGCCCTCGCTCCACAGCGGCCAGGCGACCGCCCATTCCACCCGGCCCTGACCGTCGGGAAACTCCTGCGCGCCGGAGAAAAACTCGGTCGTCGCGCATTCGCGGGTGCCGATCTGTTCGCGCAGATGATCGGCAAGGCCGCCGGGAAACTGGAACACCGCCTCGGCCGGGGTGTCGTCGCCGATCAGCTCGGGCGCGCAGCGCCAGCGGATCTCGACCCCGGCGAACAGATAGGCCTTCGACCGCGCCAGCCGGTAGAGCCGGGCGGGCTTGAAGCGCATCTCGTCGCCGAAAATCTCGGTATCGGGGGTGAAGGCGACGCTGGTCCCGCGCCGGTTGGGCGCCGCGCCGACCTCCTCCAGCGGGCCGAGCGTCTGGCCGCGCGCGAAACGCTGGCGATAGAGCGTCTTGTTGCGCGCCACCTCGACCACCGTGTCCGACGACAGCGCGTTGACGACGCTGACCCCGACGCCGTGCAGCCCGCCCGAGGTCTGATAGGCCTTGCCGGCGAACTTGCCCCCGGAATGCAGCGTCGACAGGATCACCTCCAGCGCCGATTTGCCCGGATATTTTGGGTGGGGATCGATCGGGATGCCGCGGCCATTGTCGGTGATGGTCAGCCGGTTGCCCGGCTCCAGCACCAGCTCGATCCGCGTCGCATGGCCGGCGACCGCCTCGTCCATCGCATTGTCGAGCACTTCGGCCGCCAGATGGTGCATCGCGCGTTCGTCGGTGCCGCCGACATACATGCCCGGCCGCCGCCGCACCGGCTCCAGCCCCTCCAGCACCTCGATCGCCGAGGCGTCATAATCTTGAGCGGCGGGGGTGGCGGCGGCGAACAGATCGGACATGGGATGATGCTATAAGCCCGCAGCCCCGCCGGTGAAAGCCGCTGCGCGTCGTGAGCAGGCGCGCATGTTCCGCGCCAGCAGGGGCAGGGCGTTCAGCGCCGCTGCGCCGGATCGCCGCACGCCCAGAGCGGTGCATGGGTGATGAGCGCGCCATGGCGAAGCGCGGCGGTGGTCAGCGCCGCCCGGTCGCCGGTCACGACCAGCGCGCCCGGAATCCGCGCCGGGCCGACCAGCCTGCCGCCCGTCTGCGCAACCCAGGACAGAGCATGGCCCGACCCGTCGGGCAGCAGCGGGACGACCAGAAACGGCCCCTCGGCGCGCGGCATGACGAGCAGCAGCGCACTCGCCGCGACCAGTCCCGCCTGCACGGCGAGCATCCCCGGCCATCGCCGGCGCGCGGGCATGTGCTGGGCTGGCTGTTGCATCGGCACCGTCTCTTTCCGGCCGCGCATGCAGCCGGACTCATTCTAGAGCGGCTGCGTGCCGGTCAGGCGAAACGATGCGTCTTTCGTGCCGGAACGGTCAGCGGACGCGCGGCCCGCCAAAGGGCAAAGGCGGCGGCGGACGCCGGTCGCGGCGCGGCAGCTGCGCCTGATAGGCCTGGCCGCAATGATCGACGCAATAGGGAAAGCCGGGATTGACCGGCCGGCCGCAGAAATGAAAGTCCGGCTCGCCCGGATGGCCGATCGGCCATTTGCAGATCCGGTCATTCAGGTCGAGCAGGCTGGTCTTGCCGGCGATTTCGGGGCTGGGGCGCGCGGGCACCAGCCGGCGCGGCGGCGCGGGCGGGATGGGCGCGGCGGGTTCGCCGGGCGCCTGACGCAGAAAGCCGCCCGGGCCGATCGAACGGATGATGGGCGCGGGCGCGGCGGGCGCGTCGCCGGATTCTTCGTCATTCGCCTCGTCGCCGTCAGCGCTGACCGGTTCGGGCTGGGCGGGCGCGGGGGCAGGGGCGGGGGGCGGCGGCGTTTCGCGGCGCGACGGCGCGGCGGCAACGGGGGCCGGATCGGGCGCGCGTTCGCGCACCGGCGCCTTGGCGGCAGGCGCGCGATCCTTTTCCTTGTCGGTGCCCTTGTCCTTGTCGCGCACGGGCGACGGGCGCGACTGGAGGCCAAGGCGATGCGCCTTGCCGATCACCGCATTGCGGCTGACGCCGCCCAGTTCCTCGGCGATCTGGCTCGCGGTCATGCCCTTTTCCCACATCGACTTCAGCTGTTCGATGCGTTCGTCAGTCCAGGCCATCTTTATCCCTTGCGCCCAAAAACCACTGTCCTGCGGCCCATGCCTTGCGGTCATCGCCTTGCGGATCACGCCATGAGCCGATAGGCGAGCACGCGATGGCTGACCAGTCCCAATCCGGAATTCGCCTCGCACCCGGCGTTGCGTCGATCAGGCGCGTCAACTGGCCGGGGCTCCGCGCCCTCTATGTGAAGGAGGTGCGCCGTTTCTTCAAGGTGCAGTTGCAGACCATCTGGGCACCGGCGATCACCACCTTGCTCTATCTGGTGATCTTCACGGTCGCGCTGGGCGGCAGCGGGCGCATGGTGCTCGGCCACAGCTTTGCCGATTTCGTCGCCCCCGGGCTGATCGTCATGGGCATGATCCAGAACGCCTTTGCCAACTCCAGCTTCTCGCTGCTGGTCGGCAAGATTCAGGGCACGATCGTCGATTATCTGATGCCGCCGCTGTCCAATGGCGAACTGCTCGCCGCGATGGTCGGCGCATCGGTGACGCGCGCGGTGCTGGTCGGGCTGACCGTGTGGCTGGCGATGCAGTTCTGGCCGGGCGTGCATGTGATGCCGCGCCACATCTGGGCAGTGCTGTGGTTCGGACTGTTCGGTTCGATGTTCCTCGCCTTTCTGGGGGTGATGACGTCGATCTGGGCGGAAAAGTTCGATCATGCCGCCGCCGTCACCAACTTTGTCGTCGCACCTTTGTCGCTGCTGTCGGGCACCTTCTATTCGGTCGAGGCGCTGTCGCCGCTGTTCCGCACGATCAGCCATGCCAACCCGTTCTTCTATGTGATTTCGGGCTTTCGCTACGGCTTTCTGGGCGATGCCGATTCGCCGGTGATGCTGGGTGCGGTCATTCTGCTCGTCATCAATCTCCTGATGGGGGCGGCCTGTTACGCGCTGCTCCGTTCGGGCTGGAAGCTCAGGGCGTGATCGAAACCGCCGATTATGCCGCTGGCGGGCTGATCTGCCAGGCGGCGGTCGCCCGGCCCGAGGGGCCGGGACCGTTTCCGGCGGTGATGATCGCGCCCACCATCCGCGGCCCGAGCGCGCTTGAGCGGCAGGTGGCGGAGCGGCTGGCCGGGCTTGGCTATATGGCCGTGCTGATCGACGTCTATGGTAAGGAGCAGCGCGATCTGGCCCCGGACGCGGCGCGCGCGCAGATGGATGCGCTGCTCGCCGACCGGGCGTTGCTGCGCGCCCGGCTGCTCGCCGCGCTGGCGTTCGTGCAGGGGCTGGACGGGATCGATGCGGCGCGGATCGCGGTCATTGGCTATTGCTTTGGCGGGCTGTGCGCGCTCGATATCGCCCGCACCGGCACCGATGCGATCCGGGGGGCGGTGTCGCTGCACGGCGTGTTCGCGCCGCCGGGGCTGGGCACCCAGCCGCCGATTTCGGCCCGGCTGCTCGTCCTCCATGGCTGGGACGATCCGCTGGCGACGCCCGACGATGTGCTGCGGCTCACCCGCGAACTGACCGATGCCGGCGCGGACTGGCAGCTTCATGCCTATGGCCATGTCGGCCATGCCTTTACCAACCCGGCCGCCTCCGGCCCCGGCCTTGCCTATGACGCGGCGGCCGACCGGCGGTCCTTTACCGCGCTGACCGGGTTTCTGGCCGAGATCTTCGCTTAACCGCGGATAACGGCCGCGTTCAGCCTCCGCCCAGCCCCGCCGCGCTAAACCGGCCGGGCATTGGGAATAGGGAGACCGAACGATGACCAAGTTTCTGTTCACCGGGGCGCTCGCTCTGGCCGCCGTTACCGCCGCCATGCCGGCGAGCGCCCAGCCCGTCGGCGACTGGGGCGGGCGCGGGCCGGGGCGCGGGGCCGGGATCGAGCGTCAGCTCGACCGGATCGCATTCCGCATCGAACGCGGCGAACGCAATGGCGCGCTGACCCGCGGCGAATCCCGGCGGCTGCGCGGTCAGCTGAACGACATCGCCCAGCTTGAACGCCGTTACAGCTTCAACGGCCTTGACCGCCGCGAATGGCAGGATCTCAACCGCCGCATCTCGGTGCTCGAAAACCGCGTCTGGCGGCAGAAGCGCGACGACGACGTCCGCCGCTGGTGACGGATCGCCGATGCTGACGGGTGCCCGCGCCCCGGCCCCATGGCCGGGGCGCGGTGCCCTGTTTCCCTGTGGCATGTCCCGGTCGGGTGCCCCCGGTTTGTTGACCGGCCTGCGCCCTGTGCCTATATCGGCGGCAAGGCGACCGGGTGGTCGCCTTTTTGCGTTACGACCGGGCATCCGGTCCGATCAGTGGAGACTGTCACGATGGCCATCACCCCGCTCATGCCCGTCTATCCGCGCTGCGGCGTGCGACCGGTGCGCGGCGAGGGGTGCTATCTGATCGGCGAGCAGGGCGAACGCTATCTGGATTTCGCCAGCGGCATCGCCGTCAACCTGCTCGGCCATGGCCATCCGCATCTGGTCAAGACGATTCAGGATCAGGTCGCGACGCTGATGCATGTGTCGAACCTGTATGGCAGCCCGCAGGGCGAGGCGCTGGCCCAGCGGCTGATCGACAACAGCTTTGCCGATACGGTGTTCTTCACCAACTCGGGCGCTGAGGCGCTCGAATGCGCGATCAAGACCGCGCGGCGTTTCCACCATGTCGGCGGCAATCCGGAACGCACGACGCTCATCACCTTTTCCAACGCCTTTCACGGCCGGACGATGGCAACGATCAGCGCCACCGATCAGGAAAAGCTGCGCTCGGGCTTCGAGCCGCTGCTCGGCGGGTTCAAGGTCGTGCCGTTCAACGATCTGGAGGCGGCGGCCGCGGCGGTCGATGCCACCACCGCCGGCTTCCTTGTCGAACCGGTGCAGGGCGAAGGCGGCATCCGTCCGGCCACGCCCGAGTTTCTGGAAGGGCTGCGGCGCATCTGCGACGAACATGGCCTGCTGCTCGTGCTGGACGAGGTGCAGTGCGGCGTGGCGCGCACCGGCAGCCTTTATGCCTATGAACAATATGGCGTGACCCCCGATATTCTGGCGACCGCCAAGGGCATTGGCGGCGGCTTCCCGGTCGGCGCGTGCCTGGCGACCGAACATGCCGCGCGCGGCATGGTGGCCGGCACCCATGGTTCGACTTATGGCGGCAACCCGCTGGCGATGGCGGCGTGTCAGGCGGTGCTCGACGTGATCCTGGAGCCTGAGTTCATGGCCCATGTCCGCCGGATGGGCGACCGGCTGCGTCAGGCGCTTGAACAGCTGATCCCCAATCACGACGAGCTGTTCGACAGCGTGCGCGGCATGGGCCTGATGCTGGGCCTGAAGCTCAAGTCGGACAGCCGGGCATTCGTCGCCCATCTGCGCGACCATCACGGCCTGTTGACGGTGGCGGCGGGCGACAATGTCGTGCGCGTGCTGCCGCCGCTCGTCATCGACGACAGCCATGTCGCCGAGTTCATCGACCGCCTGTCCGCCGGCGCGCGCAGCTATGCGCCCGCTCAGGCGGCCTGACACCTGACCGGTCGGGCCGGCCGGCAAGCGGCGGCCCGGCCAGGGAGATGCTGATGACCCGCCATTTTCTCGATCTGGGCGCGGTCGGCGCCGATGCGGTGGCCGCGATGCTTGCCGAGGCGCATGACCGGAAGCGCGCGCGCGCCGGCTGGCCGCGCGGGCGCGTGGACGCCGACCGGCCGCTCGACGGCCATGTGCTGGCGATGATCTTCGAGAAAAGCTCGACCCGCACCCGCGTGTCGTTCGACATGGCGATCCGCCAGCTCGGCGGCAGCGCGATCATCCTCGATTCCGGCACCACCCAGCTTGGCCGGGGCGAGACCGTGGCCGACACCGCGCGGGTGCTCGGCCGCTATGTCGATGCGATCATGATCCGCACCGATGATCCCGCCAAGCTGGACGAGCTGGCGCGCCATGCCGGGGTGCCGGTGATCAACGGCCTGACCGACCGGACGCACCCGTGCCAGATCCTTGCCGACATGCAGACCGTCACCGAACGCGGGCTGGCGCTGCCGGGCAGCAAATGGGCGTGGCTGGGCGATGGCAATAATGTGCTGCATTCGATCATCGAGGCGGCCGGGCTGTTCGGTTTCTCGGTCGCCTGTGGCTGCCCCGATGGCTATGATCCCGATCCGGCCATCGTGGCCGAGGCCAATGCCCGGCTGGCGGGCACCAATGCCCGCGTCACCATCGAGCGCGATCCGGCGCGCGCGGCGGCGGGGGCCGATGTCGTCGTCACCGACACCTGGGTGTCGATGGGTCAGGCCGACAGCGCGGCCAAGATCCGCGCGATGACGCCCTATCAGGTCAATCCGCTGCTGATGGCGTCGGCGCGGCCGGGGGCGACCTTCCTCCACTGCCTGCCCGCCCATCGCGGCGAGGAGGCGACCGACGATATTCTCGACGGGCCGCAATCGGCGATCTGGGACGAGGCGGAAAACCGCCTCCACGCCCAGAAGGCGGTGCTGATGTGGTGTTTCGGGCTGATCGGATGACCGACACCCCCGAACCCGACCGGACGCTCGCCTTTGCGATCATGGGGCGTCATGCGCGCGGCCGCTTCGTGCGGCTCGGGCCGACGCTCGATGCGGTGCTTGCCGCCCATGCCTATCCGCCGGCGATCGAAAAGCTGCTGGCCGAGGCGCTGGCGCTGACCGCGCTGCTCGGCTCGACGCTCAAGGACGAGGCCGGGCAGATGACGCTTCAGGCGCAGGCGCAGGGCGGCGTCGTCGACCTGCTGGTGTGCGACTATCGCGGCGGCGAGCTGCGCGGCTATGTGCGCTTTGACGCGGATCGCCATGCCCAGATGCCTGCCGATCCGTCGCTGTTCGCGCTGTTCGGCACCGGCTATCTGGCGATCACCTTCGATCAGGCGGTGACCGGCGAGCGTTATCAGGGCATCGTCCCGCTGGAGGGCGGCTCACTGGCCGAGGCGGCGGAGAGCTATTTCGCCCAGTCCGAACAGATCCCCAGCCTCGTGCGCATCGCCCATCGCCACCGCGACGGCGGCGGCTGCGTCGTCGGCGGGATGCTGCTCCAGCATCTGCCCGATGGCGAGGACGGGCGCGACCGGCTGCACACCCGGCTCGACCATCCCGAATGGGAACATGTCCGCGTGCTGGGCGAAACCATTCGGTTCGAAGAGCTGACCGATGCGGCGCTGCCGCTCGAAACGCTGGCCTGGCGGCTGTTCCATGAGGAAGACGATGTCCGCGTGCTCGGGGGGGCTGCAATCCGCAAGGGCTGCCGCTGCAACACCGCCCATATCATCGACGTGCTGGCGCGGTTTCCGGAGGGCGAGCGCGCCGACATGGCCGATGAGCAGGGGGTGATCCGCGTCGATTGCGCATTCTGCTCGATCGTCCACCCGATCCCGCTGGCGGAGATCGCCGGACGGTCATGAACAAAAGGGTAATATCGGGTCGTTAGGGCCGTATCCGCGCAGGAGGGCAGGGCGATGGCGGCAGGACGGGCAGTGGCGGTGATGCTGGCGGCAACGGCCATGTTCGGGCCGGCGCTGGCCGGTGCCATGCCCCCGGCGCGCGATGCGGTGCTGCCGCGGCTGACGGTGCTTGGCCGGATTCAACCCGGCCTGTGGGCGCTGCGCGACCGCGAGCCCGGCGGGCGCACCCGGCAGCAGTGCATCGCCGATCCCGACATGCTGGTGCAGCTGGCGCATCCCGGCCCGCGTTGCCAGAGCTTTGTCATCGATGATCAGCAGGCTGCCGGCACCGTGCATTACAGCTGCCCCGGGGCCGGGCATGGCCGGACGACGATCCGGCTGGAAACCCCCGCCCTGATCCAGATCGACAGCCAGGGCGTGACGGCAGGGGCGCCGTTCAACATGGCGGTCGAGGGCCGCAGGCTGGGCGAATGTCCGGCGGCGCGGCGCAGGCGCTGACCGGAACGCCCCCGTCATCTGCAACATGCCGGATGAATGGCGGGCAGGGGATGGCGACCTTTCCGCCGGGCCGGGCCGGACGGCGTTCCGGGCCGGTATCGAAATGATCCGCTTCGGATGATCCCCAGCCCGTCGTTAAGCTGGCGTTTACGATGTTTGGGTTACCAGAACAGCGTGTCGCGTAGGCACGCTTTCCTCCCTAAAAGGCCGTGAGGCCAACTGGGCCGCCTCTGTCGAGGCGGCCCGTTTTATTTGCAGGCTTTACTGGCAGCGGACGCCCCGGCACGGGCCGGGGCGTCGCCGGATCAGAACGAGGTCTTGATCGACACCCGGATGTCGCGGCCGGCGAGCGGTGCGAAATCCTTGAGGAAGCTGGCATGGCGGCGGGCGACGACATCGAAGATGTTGTTCGCCTGCAGCATCAGTTCGGGCTTTTTCGGCCCGGTGCCCCAGGGGCGCCATGCGATCTGCGCGTTGACGAGGGTGAAGCCCGCCGTCTCGGTTTCGAAATCGGTGATGCGATCCTGACGGAAGCTGCGTTCGATCTCGGCGCGGGCGGTCAGCCGGTCCGAGGTGGCGCTGACCCCGCCGAGCAGGCGCAGCGGCGGGATGCGCGGCACCGGCCCGACGCCGGGCAGGGTGGCGCGAACATAATCGGCCACGCCGTCGACCGCGATGTCCGCCCCGGCCACGCGGCCCAGCGTCGCGCCGATCTGCGCCTCGATCCCGTAGAAGCGCGCGCGCTGCTGGCGGAATTCGAAGATCGGCAGGCCTTCGTCGGGATCGACGCCGCCGGTCGCATCTTCATAGATGAAGTTGCTGAACCGGTTGTAATAGGCCGACAGTTCAAAGTTCAGCCCCTTGTCGCCGCCGCGCAGCACCGCTTCGAGGCCGAGATTGCGTTCGGTGTCGAAGGTCGGATCGCCGATCTCGAACGCCTGAGTGCCCTTGTGCGGGCCGTTCGAGAACAGCTCTTCGGCCGAAGGCGCGCGCTCGGTGCGCGACAGGTTGACGCCCAGCCGCCAGCCGGGGGTGAACTCATAGGACGCCCCGACCGACCCCGACAGCGCGGTGAAGCGGCGGGTGACGTCGAACTCGGGCGATTCGACGCTGGTGCGCTCGATGCGGCCGCCAAACTCGATCTTCCACTGGCCGCTGGTCAGCTCCTGCAGCGTGAACAGGCCAAACTGCTCGGTGCGGTTTTCGCGCAGGAACGCTTCCTCGCCGACGGCATCGAAATCGCGGATGAAGAACTGGCCGCCGACCGCGCCCTTCCAGCCGCCGCGCTGCTGCTGGACCAGCTCGACCCGGCCTTCCATCGCCTCGCTGGTGAAGGTCGTGCCGATATCGCCTTCCGGCTCGATCTCGTCATGCGTGTAATCGGCATAGCCGAACCGGCCGCGCAGCAGCTCGAACAGCCCGCCGCCCAGATTGAGCTCGCCGCGCACGTCGAGCCGCGTCTGGCGGATGTCGAGCGTGGGCGCTTCGCCCTCGCCGGTGGTCAGGTCGAAGCGCGCGGGGATGCCATAGACGCTGTCATAACGGCTGACCGCAAAGCCCAGCGAGCCGCCCGAGCCGATATAGGCCGCGCCGCCGGCCAGATCCCAGGTGCGCGCCTGGGTGTTGTCGATCCGGCCGCTGAGATCGGCCAGCTCGCGCACTTCGGGGTTGCTGCTCGCCAGCGCCTGCGTCCGCGCGCTGCGCGACAGCACCGGGCCGCCCACGCGCAGATCGTCGCCGTCCAGATAGCTGCCGTCGAAATGCACGACGATGTTGTTGCTGACCGGCACGTCGACCGACGCCGCGCCGAAAATCTGGTCCGCCGCCGAGCTGTAGCCGGCCAGCGTGTCGACATGCAGCTGCTCATCGGGCAGGCCGCGCGGCACGCGGCGATCCAGCACGTTGACGACGCCGCCGATCGCCGACGACCCGAATTGCAGCGCCGCCGGGCCGCGCAGCACCTCGATGCGCTCGGCCAGGAACGGGTTGATCGCCACCGCATGGTCGACCGAGGTGTTCGACACGTCGAAGCTGCCGATCCCGTCGGTCAGCACGCGGATGCGCTCGCCCTGAAAACCGCGCAGCACCGGGCGCGAGGCGTTGGGACCGAATGCGGTCGAGCTGACGCCCGGCAGCCGGGCCAGGGTTTCACCGATGGTCGGGCGCACTTCGCGCGCCAGCTCGGCCCCCGCCAGCACCGACACGCCGAACGGGATCGCCGCCCGGTCGCGCGCATAGGGCGCGGTGATAATGATGGTGGGCGCGCTTTCGACATGAAAATCGTCGGTCTGGCGCTGGGCCGGGGCGGGGCTGGCCCCCGATTGGCCGGCAGTCGACTGGTTGCCAGTCGATTGATTGGCGGTCGATTGAGCGGCGGCGGCGACCGGCATCAGCGCGACGCCGGCAAGCAGTGCGAAACGGATCATGTCATCCCCAATGTTTTGATGATTCGTCGCGCCGTTACGCCGAAATGTAATGTTATATCAAGCGGCCTTCGACGAGCGGCGTTCGCACAGGGGCGAGCGTGTGGCGTTGCGCCCCCCGTCGCGCCCCCCGTCGCCTCCTTGCGCTCGCGTCCCTGCCGGGGCGAAGCCGCGCCCGTTCCAAACGCTTGCCCGCGCGGCGATTTTCCTTCACCTTTGCGTCAACGGAAAGATGCGCGACCGGTCCTGCGGCCGGATCGCGCGCGGGCATGCCGCCGGCGGTTCACCCCCGGGGCCTTCAGTGGAGTGGATGGACATGGACCTGAATGCGATGCTCCAGGCGCAGCGCGCCGCGCACGAGGCCGCGCGGCCCGAAGGGCTGGAGGTGCGCCGCGACCGGCTGACCCGCGCGATCCGCATGATGGTGGACAATGCCGAGGCGTTCTGCACCGCGCTGTCGGACGATTTCGGCCATCGCAGCCGCGAACAGTCGATGGTGACGGACATCATCGCCTCGATCCGCGCGCTCAAACATGCCCGCCGCCATCTCGCGCGCTGGGCGCGGCCCGAACGGCGGCGGCTCGATTTTCCGCTCGGCCTGCTCGGCGCGCGGGCGACGGTCGAATATCTGCCCAAGGGGGTGATCGGCGTGATCGCGCCGTGGAACTTCCCGGTGCAGCTGACGATGGGGCCGCTGGCTGGCATCTTTGCGGCGGGCAACCGCGCGATGGTCAAATCCTCCGAGTTCACGCCGCGCGTGGCGGCGCTGTTCGAAGAGGTCGCGCCCCGCTATTTCGACGCCAGCGAGCTCGCCTTTGTCAGCGGCGGGGCGGATATCGGCCAGGCCTTTTCCGCGCTGCCGTTCGATCATCTGATTTTCACCGGCGCGACGCCGATCGGCCGCCACATCCTTCATGCCGCCGCCGACAATCTGACGCCGGTGACGCTGGAGTTGGGCGGCAAATCGCCGACGATCATCGGCCGCTCCGCCGATCTGGCGCAGGCGACCGGGCGGATCGCGCTCGGCAAGATGCTCAATGCCGGGCAGATCTGCCTTGCGCCCGATTATCTGCTGGTGCCCGAAGACAAGGAAGAGGCGGTGATCGCCGGGCTGACCGAGGCGGTGTCGGCCATGTATCCGCGCCTGCTCGACAATCCCGACTATACGGCGGTGGTCAATGCCCGCCATCATGGCCGGCTCAACGCCTATCTCGACGATGCGCGGGCCAAGGGCGGCGAGGTGATCGCCGTCAACCCGGCCGGTGAGGATTTCGCGGCTTCCAACGGCACCAAGATGCCGCTCTACATCGTCCGCAATCCCAGCGACGACATGCAGGTGATGAAGGACGAGATTTTCGGGCCGGTGCTGCCGGTCAAGCGCTATGCGCGGGTCGATGATGCCATCGATTATGTGAACAGCCGCGACCGGCCGCTCGGGCTTTATTATTTCGGCACCGACGCCGCCGAGGAACGCCGCGTGCTCGATCGCACCATCTCGGGCGGGGTCACGCTCAACGATGTGATTTTCCATGTGTCGATGGAGGATCTGCCGTTCGGCGGCATCGGCCCGTCGGGCATGGGGGCCTATCACGGGCTGGACGGGTTCCGCACGTTCAGCCACGCCCGCTCGGTCTATCGCCAGCCGAAGATCGACATCGCCAAGCTGGCCGGGTTCAAGCCGCCTTACGGCGCGGCGACCGCCAAATCCATCGCCCGCGAACTCAAGGTCTGATCGGGGGCTGGAGGTTTTCGTTTAGAACGAACGGCACCGGGCGTTGTTTGTTGGGAAGAACGGCACCGGCCCGCACCCCCACCCGGCCTCCCATATGATACTGCCGTTGGGAGGCCGGGTGGGGGTGCGG
The DNA here is from genome assembly GCF_059803575.1 of Sphingomonas sp. URJC2. Taxonomy (NCBI): domain Bacteria; kingdom Pseudomonadati; phylum Pseudomonadota; class Alphaproteobacteria; order Sphingomonadales; family Sphingomonadaceae; genus Sphingomonas; species Sphingomonas sp. URJC2. Next base: position 49,364 of record NZ_JAPFGX010000011.1, on the reverse strand, counting down.
GCCGGTGCCGGCCGTGCGGCGTGAGCCGCACCACAAACAACTCCGCCCCCGCGGCGTGAGCCGCACTAAGAACACATTAAAACACGCCCTCAGAGCGCGCGCACCAGCCGCACGGCGCGCGCGAGCCAGGGCGGATCGGCGAAAATCTGCTGCCGGCCGCCGGCACCCAGCGGCAGCAGCTGGATGCGGCCTTCGCCCTCCGGCCCGGCGTCGCGGCCGATCAGTCGGCCAAAGGCGAAGCGCCCGGCCGGGCGGGGCACCAGCACGTCGCGGTTGAGCGCCTGGCCGAACTGCGCCGGGTCCAGCCGCTCGCACCAGATTTCGTCGCCGGTGCGATAATCGCCGATCGATCCCTCCGCGATCACCGCGATCAGCGCCGGGGCGGGCTGGGGCGGCAGCACCACTGCCGGCTGGCGCGGCGCGCGTGCGCCATCGGGGCCAAGCAGGGCTGCAACCGGCAGGTCGGGGCGCTCGGGCAGGCGAACCAGATCGGCCGCCTCCACGCCCAGCGCACCAGCGATGCGGTTCAGCCAGGCGACCGAGACGGTGCGCGTGCCGGTTTCCAGCCGGCCGATGGTCTGGGCGGTGGTCGGCGGCACACAGGCGCGCGCGACATCTTCCAGCGTCAGCCCCTTGGCCCGGCGCACCTCGCGTATGGCGGTGATCATGGGATCGATCCTTGAACCGTTGCGGTTATTTTTCTGTCCTACACCGTGCCTGACGTGCGAGGCAAGTGGCGAATCACAACAAGGAGCGGGCGATGGTGCGGGAGTTGCGGGAACAGCGTCTGGCCGGGGCGGGCAATCGCAGCGTCACGGTCAATATCGGGGAATCGGCGCTGTCATGGCTCGCCGCGCGCGGGCGCATCTCGCCGCGTCAGGCGCTGGCCGGGGACACGCTGCGCCGCGACTGGGAACGCGCCGGCCTGTCGCCGCGCGTCACTATGCGCTGGGACGATCCGCGCGGGCGGCGCGGGGCGGGCACCATCGGCGCACCCGATCCGACGACCTCGCAGATCGACGCCAAGCGCCGTTTCGACGCTGCCATCGGCCATGTCGGGCCGGGGCTGTCGGATATTTTGTGGCGGGTGGTGTGCGCCGATGAAGGGCTGGCGCTCGCCGAACGGGCGCTCGGCTGGCCGGCACGGGCGGGCAAGCTGGTGCTCGGCCTCGCGCTCGACCGGCTGGCGGATTTTTACCGCATCGGTTGAGGTGCGCGGGGCCGGGAGTTGTTTGTTTGGTCGCGGCACCAGCTTCTTTTTCGCCGCGCCTCACGGCGCGGAGGCGGCACCAGCCCGCACCCCCACCCGGCCTCCCATAGCGTATCCTGCCGTTGGGAGGCCGGGTGGGGGTGCGGGCCGGTGCCGCGACAGCAAATACGCCCGGTGCCGCCCCCGCGCCGTAAGGCGCGACACAAACAACCGCACCGCAAATACCCCGCGTCACCTCAGCATTCGACGACGTTGACGGCCAGCCCGCCCAGCGCGGTTTCCTTATATTTGTGGCTCATATCGGCCCCGGTGCGGCGCATCGTTTCGATCACCTGATCCAGGCTGACGCGGTGGGTGCCGTCGCCGAGCAGCGCCAGCCGCGAGGCCTCGATTGCCTTGATCGCGCCCACGGCATTGCGTTCGATGCACGGCACCTGCACCAGCCCGCCGACCGGATCGCAGGTCAGGCCCAGATTATGCTCCATGCCGATTTCGGCGGCGTTTTCGATCTGTGCATTGGTGCCGCCCAGCGCCGCGGTCAGCCCGGCGGCGGCCATCGAACAGGCAACGCCCACTTCGCCCTGACAGCCGACCTCGGCCCCGGAGATCGAGGCATTTTCCTTGAACAGCGACCCGATGGCCGCCGCGGTCAGCAGGAAACGGTCCGCGCCCTCGTCGTTCGCGCCGGGCACGAACCGCTCATAATAGCGCAGCACCGCCGGCACGATCCCGGCGGCCCCGTTGGTCGGCGCGGTGACGACGCGCCCGCCCGCGGCATTTTCCTCGTTCACGGCCAGCGCCCACAGATTGACCCAGTCGATGACGCTCAGCGGATCCGACAGCGCGCGTTCCTGCCGCGCGACCAGCCGGGCATGGATGTCGGGGGCGCGCCGCCTGACCTTCAGCCCGCCGGGCAGGATGCCGCTCTGCGTGATCCCCCGGTCGATACAGGCCGCCATGGTCTGGCGGATCGCCGCCAGCCGCGCGCGCACCTGATCGAGGGGCAGGCGCGCGGTCTCGTTGGCCAGCGCCAGCCCGGCAATGTCCAGCCCCGCCGCCTCGGCGCGGGCGAGCAATTCGGCCCCGGAATGAAAGGGGTGGGGCACATCGGCGAGCATCGCCGGCGGCGCGTTGCCCGCAACCTCGGCCTCGGACACGATCGCGCCGCCGCCGACCGAATACCAGATGCCCGCGCGCAGTTCCGCCCCCTCGGCATCGAACACCGCAAAGCGCATGCCGTTGGAATGGAAGGACAGGCGCTCGCGCATGTGAAACACCAGATCGCGCGCCTCGTCGAAGCGGATGTCATGCACCCCGCCCAGGTTCAGCCGCCGGCTGGCGCGCACTTCGCCGATGATGCGGTCGGCGGCATCGGGGCACAGGCTGTCGGGACGCAGCCCCGACAGGCCGAGCAGCACCGCCCGGTCGCTGGCATGGCCCTTGCCGGTCAGCGCGAGTGAGCCGAACAGTTCGGCCGTCGCGCGGGCGACGCGCGGCAGCAGCCCGTCCTGCGCCAGCCCGTCGACAAAGACGGCGGCTGCCGACATCGGCCCCATTGTGTGCGACGAAGACGGGCCGACGCCGATCTTGAACAGGTCAAACACGCTGTGCGGCACCGCCCGCATCCCCTTTCGTTTCTGGTCTGGAGTTGTCCGGACAGGCGCCGTGGCGCATGTCGCGGCACCGGCCCGGACAAACCCCTTTCCGCCGGCCCTATTCGCTTTGGGACCTGAGAAAAAGTCAGTTTTCCGCAGCGTCCGCCTGCTCGGCTGGCCGTTCACCCAGCCGCTCGACCAGCGTCGCCGCAAACTGGCTGAGCGTATCGTCGCGCGCGCCCATCACGACGATCCGGTCGCCGGGCCGGGCGAGGGCGACCAGCCGGTCGGCCACGTCCGCGCGCGCGGGCACATGTTCGGCGGTGCGCCCCGCCGCCTGCACCCCGGCGACGATGGCCGCGCTGCCGATGCTGCGGTCGACCGTGCCGCCGAAATAGACCGGGTCGGACAGGATCAGCACATCATCGGGCGCGAGCCGTTCGCCCAGCATCGTCACCAGCGCATCGCCCATCACGCGCAGCGGGCCATAGCCATGCGGCTGGAAGAAGATCAGCAGCCGCCCGGGAAAGGCGTGAAGCGCGGCAAGCGTGGCGGCGATCTTGTCGGGATTATGCCCGAAATCGTCATAGACGGCGATGCCGCGCGCGGTGCCGACCCGTTCCAGCCGGCGCTTCAACCCGGCAAAATCGCCCAGCGCCGCCGCCGCCTGACCCAGCGGCACGCCCAGCGCGACCGCAGCCCCGATGGCCGCCAGCGCATTGGCGGCATTGTGCCGCCCGGCCAGCCGCAGATGCACCTCGGCATGGTCGCCGCCTGACCGTTCGGTGACGTGGAACGACACGCCCTCGGGCCGTTCGATCACTTCATGGCCGATCAGCTGCGCCGGCCGGTCAAAGGCAAAGGTCAGCAGCCGGTCCTGATGCAGCTCGGCCGCCAGCGCCGCGACCTCGGGATGGTCGAGATTGACCACCGCCGTCGCCGCCTTGCCGATGAAATCGCCGAACAGCGCGCGCAGCTCGTCCATGTCCTTATGGTCGAGCGAGATGTTGCCGAGCACCGCGACCGAGGGATCGAACAGCGCGATCGATCCGTCGCTTTCGTCGACCTCGCTCACGAACAGCGCCGGATCGCCGACCAGAGCGCTGGCAAAGGGCGCGTTCGGGGTGACGAAGTTCTTCATCACCGCGCCGTTCATCACCGTCGGCCGCCGCCCGGCCCGGTCGAGGATCCAGCCGATCATCCCCGTCACCGTCGATTTGCCGCTGGTGCCGCCGACCGCGACCCGTGCCCCGGCCTGGTTGAACAGCTCGGCCAGCAGGCCGGCGCGGCTGATCCGCGCACAGCCCAGCTGCCGCGCCGCCGCGACATCGGGCACGCTGTCTTCGATCGCCGCCGAGGCGACGAGCATCTGCGCCGGATCGGTCAGCCCGCTGCCGTCCTGCGCGAACAGATCGATGCCAAGCCCGCGCAGATAGGCGAATTTGGGCGCGGTGCGGCCCTGATCGAGCGCCCGGTCGGACCCGGCGACGCGGTGGCCGAGCGCGCGGACAATGGCGGCGAGCGGCAACATGCCGCTGCCGCCGATCCCGCAGAAGAAATAGGATTTGGCAGCCATGACCGGAGCGCTATCACCGCTTTTGCCCGGCCAGACAAGCATGGGCACGGGACAGGCGCGGCTGGCGGAGACGAGACGGGATGGGCGGCGGGCGAATGAGGATCGGCATCACGGCCCCAAGCTGCCGGATCGACGATGCGATCCATGACCGCGTGACGGCCTTTGCCGCGCAGCATCATCCGGGGATCGAGCTGGTCTGGCACCCGCAATGCTGGCTGTCGCACGGCCATTTCGCCGGGCCAGACGACGCGCGCGCGGCGGCGCTGATCGACATGGCCAATGATCCGGCGATCGACGCGCTGTGGTTCGCGCGCGGCGGCTATGGCGCGGTGCGGATCGTCGACCGGGTGATGGCGGCGCTGGGGCCGGCGGCGCGGGCGAAGGCGTATATGGGCTATTCGGATGCCGGCACGCTGCTCGGCGCGCTCTATGCCGCCCAGATCGGCCGCGTCGCCCATGGCCCGATGCCCGCCGACATCCGCCGCGACGGCGGCGAGGCGGCACTGGGCCGCGCGCTCGACTGGCTGGCCGGGGGCAATGCGGGTGTGGAGCCGGCCGATGACGGCCATCCGCGCGCGGCGTTCAACATCTGCATCCTCGCGCATCTCGCCGGCACGCGCCATCTGCCCGATCTGGCCGGCCATGTGCTGATGATCGAGGAGGTGGGCGAATATCTCTACCGCACCGACCGCGATCTGGCGCAGATTGCCGCCGCGCTGCCGGGCCTGGCCGGGATCAGGCTGGGGCGGCTGAGCGACGTGCCCGACAACGATCCCGATTTCGGGATGGACGGCCCGGCGCTGGTGCGTGACTGGTGCGCGCGTTCGGGCATTCCGTTGCTGGGAACCGCCGATATCGGCCATGATGCGGCCAATCGCGTCGTGCCGTTCGGCCCGTTCGCCGCGCCCCCGCAGTTCGCCGCGCTTGCCCCCACCGGCTGAACCATTATCTGGGCGATATGCCGCGTTCGACCCGATCCGACGACTGGGGCTTTCCCCGCTGGCGCAGCTATGGCTCCGAACGCGGGGCGGCGCGGGTGCGGCTGTGCGACCGCGAGGGCTGTGACCGGCCCGGCGACTGCCCGGCACCCAAGGCCCCGAACAGCCCGGAACGCTGGTATTTCTGCGTCGATCACGCCGCCGAATATAACCGCAATTGGAATTACTTCGAAGGGCTGGGGGCGGAAGAAGCCGCCGCCCGGGCCGAGGGCGAGGCGCGCGGCGCCGCCGGCTATGCCCGTTCGGCACATTATGGCTGGGGCGGGCCGGGCGATGGCAGCCGTTCGCGCGACGAGATGCGCGCGCTCGAGGTGCTCGATCTCGACGCCGATGCCAGTTTCGATGCCATCAAGGCGGCGTGGCGGCGGCTGGCCAAGGCCAATCATCCCGATGTGAAACCCGGCGATGCCGAGGCGGCGGAACGGTTCCGCGCCGTGCAGGCCGCCTATGACGTGCTGCGCCGGGCCGAGGAAAGGCGCGCCGCCTGATCGGCACCCGCCGATCCTATGCAATCGGATCGGAAACCGCTCCAGGCCTTTGATTTGGCGCATTTTCCGAGTCGCCGGGTGACTCAACCCGGCTTGAAAATGCTCTAGGCGTAGCGCGCCGCGGTTTCGCGGATCAGCGCGATCATGTTGGGAATGCCCTGGGTGCGGTTGGAGCTGAGCTGGTTGCGCAGATCGAACGGGGCGAGGGCGGCGTCGATGTCGGTCGCCAGAATCTCCGCCGCGGCGCGGTCCTGCACGGTCAGCAGCACGAGCGCGATGATGCCCTTGGTGATCGCGGCGTTGGAATCGGCGAGGAAATGCAGGCCGGTGTCGGTGCGGGTCGGATAGACCCAGACCGAGGCCGAACAGCCGCGCACCAGCGTCGCATCGGTCTTGAGCGCATCGGGCATCGGTTCAAGCGCGCGGCCGAGATCGATCAGCAGCCGGTAACGGTCATCGGCGTCGAGCAGTTCGTAATCGGACTGGAGGGCGGCCAGATCGGGCGAGGCGGGGGTGGAGTCGCGCATGGCCGGCCGGATAGCCCAAGCGGCGGGCGGGGTTAAGGGGCGGCGTGCGCCCGGCCCCGGGCCGGCCCGCGTGCCGGGGTCAGAGATCGACCCCGGCGGCAATCGCTTCGAGCTTGCGGATGCGTTCCTTGAGGTCGGCCAGTTCGATCCGCGACGCCGCGCTGGGCGCGGGCTGGGGATCGAGCGGGCGGCGCTCCTGCAGTTCCAGCCGCTTCAGGTCCAGCCAGCCGCGCCAGCCGGCGAGCGCGGCCATGGTGACGATGCCGGTGCCGGCCAGGCCCATCAGGCCCATTTCCAGATAGACGATCGGGTCCATCATCCTTGTCCTCCTGCTCGGGCGCGCTCAGGCGTCGCGCGAGCGCAGCTTTTCGATTTCACGGTTGAGCGCGCGGGGCGCTTCGTCCTCGGTCACCAGCCGTTCGAGCACCGCCACCCGGTCCTTGAGCAGCGCGATTTCCTCGCGCATCCGCTCCTTTTCCGCGCGGCTGTCGGCGTCGAGCCGGATTCCGGCCTTGCCCCCGGCGGCGTATCTGGCCCTCACCACATTGCCGATCATGACGATCGCAACGATCAGGACGACCATTTCAAACGGGTTCATCGTCCTGCCTCCGGTCAGTTGAGCGGCGCGTCGCGCAGCCGTTCGATATCGGTCGCCAGATCCATGCCCCGGTCGGTGATGATCCGCTCCAGCACGCGCACCCGCTGTTCCAGCCGTTCGACCTGGGCGGCATATTGGGCGGCCTTTTCGGCGGTCTCGCTGCTCACCGCTTCCAGCTGCCGCTCCTTGAAGCGCAGGTGGCGCTTGAAGGCGTCACCCAGCACGCCGGCGACAACCGGGATCCCGACCACCACCACGAAAAACCAGACAAAACCCGGCATCCTTGCCTCCCTCGCTGCCCTTCAGCACGTCGTTCCCCTGTCCGGGCCAGCGCGTTTCGACTGAGCGCTGACCCGGATCGACCAAATGCGGTCAGTTGGTCCGCCGCAGCGCCTCGATCTCGCTCGCCACGCGGTGGCTTTCGTCGGTCACGATCCGTTCGACATTGGCGAGCCGGTCCTTGACCGAGCCGAGTTCGGCGCGGAGCTGGGCGCTTTCCTGGCTGAGCAGGCGGATGCGCTCGACCAGTTCCTCATTCTTCTGCGGATAGATCGCCTGCCCCCAGGCACCGTCGAGCGGATAGCCATGCCTGACGCGCAGCCAGGTGGTGAAGATCCAGCCGATGATGCTCATGAACCCGATCAGCAGGCCGCCGCCGATGATCCAGGGCAGGTTGGGGATGATATGGGCTTCAGCCATTGTCGGTCATCCTGTTCGGTCTGTTTGGGCGGTCAGCGCAGCGCGTCGATGGCGCGGGCGGTGCGTTCGGCGGGGTCGGTGGCGATGCGTTCCAGCACCGCGATCCGCTCTTCCAGCCGCCCGATCTGGCCCTTGAGCGCGCCATTTTCGCGCTCCAGCAGTTCCAGCTTGCGGCTGTCCTCAAGACTTGTCGTCTTGTGGACGATGTTGCCATTGCCGTCGTCGATCGGATAGCCGTGCCGGGCACGGACCCAGGTGGTGAAGGCCCAGCTCAGGCTGATCGATCCGACGATCAGCACGGGCACCAGCCAGTTCCAGTTCATGTGCGTATCTCCCCCTGAAGCCGGTATCAGCGCAGGCTGTCGATTTCGTCGGCGAGGCGACGGTTGCGGCTGGTATAGTAAAGCTCGACATCGGCGAGCCGGCGGTCAATGTCGCGGAACTTGGCGCGCACCTCGCGGGTGGAGCGGGCCGGCGAGCGGCGGACGCCCTGCCAGAACTGTTCCTCGTCCTTGTCCGAATACAGCCCCGACGGCTTGGGCTTGGCCGCCCAGGCGGCGACCAGATAGGCGATCAGCGTCCAGGGAAAGGCCCCGAACAGCGTCAGCATCACCATGCCGATGCGGACCCAGGTCACGTCCCAGCCCAGATAATCGGCAATGCCCGAGCAGACACCCATCCATTTGGCGTTCTGCTTGTCGAGATAGAAGGTCGTGCGGCGCGGGTTCATCTTCACATCTCCCTGATCTTGCGGACGTCGCCGCGCAGCTGGTCCTGGGGCTGGGGCCGCAGGCCGAGTTCCGGATTGTCCGCCGCCACGATGCGTTCGATGCTGTGCAGCCGATCGTCGAGGCGGCGGGCGGTTTCGTAAAGGTCTTCGAGCAGATTTTCGTCTTCGCGGGTGATGCCCGAGCTTTTCTTCCACTGCGTCACATAATGGAGGATCAGCCAGGGCAGCCCGATGAACAGCAGGCCGACGATCAGCGGCGGGACGATGATGTCTTCCATCTTAGCCCTCCCGCTTGGCGAGCCGCGCCTTCAGCGCTTCAAGCTCGGCATCGACCTTGTCCGACGTGCGCAGCTCGGCGATTTCGTCTTCGAGCGTCTTGGGCGCGCTGCCCATGCCGGCGGCGTCGGCGCGGCCCTCGGCCATGTCGACCCGGCGCTCCAGCACGTCGAAGCGGCTGAACGCTTCCTCGACGCGCGCACCGGCATAGGCCTCGCGCAGCTTCATCCGGTTATGCGCCGATTCCAGCCGCGCGGAGATCGAGTTCTGGCGGGCGCGGGCCTCGCGCAGCTTCTGCTGCAGCTTCTGGATGTCGGTTTCGGCCGCCTGGAGCGCGTCGTCGAGCACACCGATTTCGGCATTGAGCTGGCCGGCCATGTCGGCCGCCTTCTGCTTTTCAACGAGCGCCGCCTTGGCCAGATCCTCGCGGCCCTTCGACAGCGCCAGTTCGGCCTTTTCCGTCCAGTCGTCCTGCAGCTTTTCAAGCTTGGCGATGTGGCGGCGCATTTCCTTCTGGTCGGCGATCGTCCGGGCGGCGGAGGCGCGCACCTCGACCAGCGTCTCTTCCATTTCGAGGATGATCATGCGGACCATCTTGGCCGGGTCTTCGGCCCGGTCGAGCAGGTCGGTGACGTTGGCGGCGATGATGTCGCGGGTGCGGGAGAAAATACCCATCTGGTCGTGCTCCTGTCGAAAACTCTGGGGTGGCCGGGGCGGTGCCGTTCGGGGGGAGAGGCAGCCGCCCCGGCCGGATGCGGGATCAGGCAAGCGTGCCGATCGCCGCGCGGGGGGTGTGGGCCGAAACCGCGCCGGCCGGGCCGACCGCGCTCAGCACGCAGGTGGCGCTGAACAGGATCGCGCACAGCACCGCCGAAAGGGCCTGGCGGGGGGGAAGCGGGTTCGACATTCTGGTCCTCCTTGAACTCTTGTGTGCGGGGCCGGCTGTGATCGCCGGCGTCGCAAAGTATTTTGCAGACACCGTGCCAAATCGAAGAAATGGCGGAAAACCGCCAATATCCCGGCCGGGGATCGGGTGATTGGCATTTCCCGCTTGCCAATATTTGGGAAAATGCACCATGTTTCAGCCATGGAACGGGAAAGCGCATTCATCGGCCAGTCGCTGGCCTTTCTCGACTCGGTCGAACGCGCCAGCCGCGCCGCCGCGCTCAACCGCCCAGTGCTGGTGATTGGCGAGCGCGGCACCGGCAAGGAACTGGTCGCCGAGCGTCTGCACCGGCTGAGCACGCGCTGGGACGGGCCGCTGGTGGTGATGAACTGCGCCGCGCTGCCCGAAACGCTGATCGAGGCCGAGCTGTTCGGCCATGAGGCGGGGGCCTTTACCGGGGCCACCCGTGCGCGGGCGGGGCGGTTCGAAGAGGCCGATGGCGGCACGCTGTTTCTCGACGAGCTGGGCACGCTGTCGGCGGCCGCGCAGGAACGGCTGCTGCGCGCGGTCGAATATGGCGAGGTGACGCGGATCGGCGCGTCGCGGCCAGTGCGTGTCGATGTGCGCATCGTGGCGGCGACCAACGAGCATCTGCCGGCGATGGTCGCGCGCAATCGCTTCCGCGCCGATCTGCTCGACCGGCTGAGTTTCGAGGTCATCACCCTGCCGCCGCTGCGCGCGCGCGAAGGCGATGTGCCGGTGCTTGCCGATCATTTCGGGCGGCGCATGGCCGCCGAGCTGGGGTGGAGCCGCTGGCCGGGCTTTGCCGAAGCCACGATGGCGGCGCTGATCGGCCATGACTGGCCGGGCAATGTCCGCGAGCTGCGCAACGTCGTCGAACGGGCCGTCTACCGCTGGGACGATCCCGAACGGCCGGTCGGCGATGTCGAGTTCGATCCCTTTGCCTCGCCATGGCGGCCGCGCGGGGAAAATGCCCGCGCCGATCAAGCGGCTGCGGCGGGCGATGGGGCGAGCGGGGGGACGGGCCATGGGCAGGGCGCCGCGCCCCCGGTGTCTGCGCGCCCGGCCGAGGATCTGGACTGCAGCGATTTCCGCGCCGCCTGCGACGCCTATGAGAAAAAGCTGCTCGAGGCGGCGCTGCGCCGCTGCCGTTACAATCAGCGGCTGACCGCCAAGGCACTGGCGCTCAGCTATGACCAGCTGCGCCACGCGCTGCGGCGGCACGACATGCTCGCCGGGTTGCAGGCGCAGGCGGCCGCGCCCGCGCCTGAGGCGGGCTGAAGCCGGGGTTTCGGCAACGCCGGGCGCTCGTTGGGCGCTCCGGGTGTTGACGCCAACGGGCTTAGGCCGCAACGGCTGATCCGGGATCCCGCCGGCCGGGCCGCTGTATAAACGCCGACTCTAGAACCAAGGAGCAAAAGCGACATGGCATATGAACTTCCCGCCCTGCCTTATGAGCCGACCGCGTTCGGCGACACGATTTCGGCCGAGACGTTCGAATATCACTGGGGCAAGCATCATCGCGCCTATGTCACCAAGACCAACGAGCTGGCGCCGGCGGCAGGGCTTGGCGACCGCAAGCTGTCCGAAGTGATCGTCGCGGCCAAGGAAACCGGCAACAAGGCGCTGTTCAACAACGCCGCGCAGATCTGGAACCACAGCTTTTACTGGCAGTGCCTCAGCCCCGAAGCGCAGGCGCCGACCGGTGTGCTCAAGGACCGGATCGAGGCGACCTTCGGCTCGGTCGAGGCGCTGATCGAAAAGCTGAAGGCCGAATCGGTCGGCCATTTCGCCAGCGGCTGGGGCTGGCTGGTGCTGGAAGGTGACGAGCTGAAGGTCACGTCGCTGCACGATGCCGACACGCCGCTCGTCTATCCGGGCATGAAGCCGCTGCTCACCATCGATGTGTGGGAGCATGCCTATTATGTCGATTACCGCAACGCCCGGCCCGATTATGTGACCGCCCTGCTCGCCAAGGCGATCAACTGGGAGTTTGTCGGCCAGAATCTCGACGGCGCGGGCGCGTCGCGCGCCGATCAGGGCTGATCGCCCGGCTCCGGCCCGTCGGGGCCGGAGCGCGGAACAAAGGGGGCGGTGGCCAGATGGTCGCCGCCCCTTTTTCGTGGAGTTTACTGCTCGGGCGGCAGCGGCGTCTTGCGCGCGTCCTGCAGGCCGTGGCGCAGCAGCATCGGGATGTTGGCGATGGCGAACACCATCGTCAGCGGCACCGCGCCCCACAGCTTGAACGCTACCCAGAAATCCCAGCTCTGCGTGCGCCACACCGCCTCGTTGAGCGCGGCCATCAGCAGGAAGAAGCCGGTCCAGTTGACGGTCAGCTTGCGCCACCCGGCATCGTTCAGCCCCGGATAGCTCGCCTCGAGCAGCATCCGGAGCAGCGGCCGGCCCGAGGCGAGGCCATAGCCCAGGATCACCGCGAACATCAGATAGACGATGGTCGGCTTCATCTTGATAAAGGTGTCGTCGCGGAACCAGAGCGTCAGCCCGCCGAAGAACAGCACCAGCCCGCCCGAAATCCACAGCATCGGCGAAATGCGCCCGGCCTTGACGCGCGACACGATCATCGCCGCCGCGACCGCGATCATGAACGCCGTCGTCGCCGCCAGCACCTTCATCAGCTTGGGACCGGAGGCGAGGCTGTTGGCCGCGAAGAACACCAGCAGCGGCCCGAAATCGACCGCCATGCGCAGCCCGGGCGATAGTTCGCGCGGCGTGCCCGCCGGGGCCGGGGCAGGGGTTTCGCTGGTCATTCGTCCTCCAGTCCGGCGATCATCCGCGCCACTTCGCGCGCGTCGAACGGGCGCAGATCGTCCATGCCCTCGCCGACGCCGATGGCATGGATCGGCAGGCCGAACCGCTCCGCCGCCGCCACCAGCACGCCGCCGCGCGCGGTGCCGTCAAGCTTGGTCATTACCAGCCCGGTGACGCCCGCCACATCCTTGAACACCTCGATCTGCGCCAGCGCGTTCTGGCCGGTGGTCGCATCGAGGACGAGGATGACATTGTGCGGCGCGGCGGGGTTGAGCCGGCCGAGCACGCGGCGGATCTTGGCCAGCTCGTCCATCAGCTCGCGCTTGTTCTGCAGCCGCCCGGCAGTGTCGACGATCAGCGCGTCGATGCCCGTGCCCGTCGCCTGCTTGACCGCGTCCCACACGATCCCGGCCGGGTCGCCGCCTTCGGGGCCGGCGAGGATCGGCACCCCGATCCGTTCGGCCCAGATGCGCAGCTGCGCGATCGCAGCGGCGCGGAACGTGTCGCCCGCCGCCAGCATCACGCCATAATCCTGTTCCTGGAACCGGCGCGCGAGCTTGGCGATGGTCGTCGTCTTGCCCGACCCGTTGACGCCGATCACCAGGATCACCTGCGGGCGCGGAAAGGCATCGATGTCGAGGGGGCGGGCGACCGGGGCCAGCACCTTTTCGATCTCGTCGGCGACGATTTCCTTGACCGCGCGCGCATCCAGCCCGCGTTCGAACCGGCCCTCGGCCAGCCGGTTGCGGATGCGCTGCGCCATCGCCGGGCCGAGATCGGAGGCGATCAGCGCATCCTCGATCTCGTCAAGCGTCGCCTTGTCGAGCGCGGCGCGCGTGAACAGGCCGGTCAGATTGTCGCTCAGCCGGTCCGATGTCCGGCGGAACCCGCCCAGCAGCCGGTCGCGCCAGCTTCCCTCGCTCATGCCAAAACCCCCTGAAGCGTGTCGCCCTGCCGCTGCGTGATCCGCACATCGACGATGCTGCCGGGCGGCTGCGACCGGTCGAGCGCGATGCGCGCAAAGCCCGGCGCATGGCCGCTCAGCCCGTCCAGCTCGACCAGCATCTGCTGGGTCGTGCCGACCAAAGTGTCGAGATAGCGGGCCAGCCGGTCGCCACAGGCGGCGCGCAGCCGGGCCGCGCGCGCGCGGACGATTGCCGGATCGACCTGAGGCATGCGCGCGGCGGGCGTTCCCCGGCGCGGCGAAAACGGAAAGATGTGACCGAACACGATGTCGCATTCGTCGAGGATTTTGAGGCTGTTGGCAAATGCCGCCTCGCTCTCGGTCGGAAAGCCGGCGATCAGGTCCGCGCCGATGGCGATGTCGGGCCGGGCGGCCTTGACCTGTTCGACCAGCCGGATCGCATCGCCGCGCAGATGGCGGCGCTTCATCCGCTTGAGGATCAGATCGTCACCGGCCTGAAGCGACAGGTGCAGATGCGGCATCAGCCGGGGTTCGTGGCAGATCAGCTCGATCAGCCGCGCATCGATTTCGACCGGGTCGAGCGACGACAGCCGGATGCGCGGCAGATCGGGAACATGCCTGAGCAGCCGTTCGACCAGCAGCCCCAGCCCGTCGCCGGGCAGATCGCCATAGCTGGTGACGTCGACGCCGGTGAGCACGATCTCGCGGTGGCCGGCATCGACCAGTGCCTGCGCGCGCGCGATCACCGCGCCCGCCGGTTCGGACCGGCTCGGCCCCCGGCCATAGGGGATGATGCAGAAAGTGCAGCGATGGTCGCAGCCATTCTGCACCGGCAGAAAGGCGCGGGCATGGCGCTGGGCGGGCGGGCGCGGGGCGGCCGGCGCGGCTGGCTCGGCGGTAGGCGGGACGGGGGCGGCGGGTGCCGGCACCAGCCCGGCAAAGGCCGCCGGATCGAGCTTGGCGGCATTGGGCACCAGCGCATCGACCTCGGCCATGCCCAGCAGCATGTCACGCTCGGTCTCGGCCGCGCAGCCGGTGACGAGGATGCGCGCATCGGGCCGGTCGCGCCGCGCCCGCCGCACCGCGCGCCGCGTTTCGCGCACCGCCGCCTCGGTGACGGCGCAGCTGTTGATGACGACGACGTCGCTGCGCGCCCCGAGCATCGCACCGATGGCGGCGCTTTCGGCGATGTTCAGCCGGCAGCCGAGCGAAATCACGGTCATGCCCGGCCCTCCGGGCGGATGGCGGCGATCACCCGAACGCCTCCCAATCGGCTTCGCCGGCAAAGACATGGGTGGCGGGACCGGTCATGCGGATGGTGCCGCCGGGCGCCCAGTCGATCACCAGCGGCCCGCCGGGCAGGCTCACCTCGACCGGGCCGGACACCAGCCCCTGGCGGATCGCCGCCACCGCGGTCGCGCACGCGCCGGTGCCGCAGGCGCGGGTCAGCCCGGCACCGCGTTCCCAGACGCTGAGGCGCAGCGCCGACGGGCCGGTCACTTCGGCCACATTCACATTGATGCGGCGGGGAAACACCGGGTCGGTCTCGATCACCGGGCCGATCCGGTCGAGCGGCACGGCGGCGAGATCGGCGACGAAAAACACGATATGCGGATTGCCGACACTGACCGCATGGCCGCCCGCCAGCCCGTCCCAGCCAAGCGGCAGCGGCGCGGTGTCGAGCGGATAGGCAAGCGGGATCGCATCCCAGTCGAACCGGGGCGCGCCCATGTCGATGGTGATGCCGCCGCCATCCCGTTCGGCGACGACCGGCCCGCCCGCCGTGTCGATCCGCGTCGCCCCGGTCAGCGCGGCGACGCAGCGCAGCGCATTGCCGCATTGTTCGACCTCGCTGCCATCGGCGTTCCAGATCCGCATCCGCAGATCGGCCGTGTCCGAGGCCTCGATCAGGATCAGCTGGTCACAGCCAATGCCCCGGTGCCGGTCGGCGAGCGCACGCGCCCGCGCCGCGTCGAGCGCGACCGGCTGGCGGCGGGCATCGACGATGACAAAGTCGTTGCCGAGGCCGTGCATCTTGTCGAAGGCAAAGCGCATGGGAGCGGCGACTTAAGCAGCGCGGGCCGCCAAGTCCACTCCCGGAGATGGTTGGTGGGGGCCCCGGGAGTTTTCGTCGTCGCGGCACCAGGAGGTTGTTTGTTGTCGCGGCACCAGCCCGCTCCCCCACCCGGCCTCCCAACGGCAGTATCATATGGGAGGCCGGGTGGGGGAGCGGGCTGGTGCCGCCACCGCGCCGTGAGGCGCGCAGGAAACCCCTTGAGGCCGGGTGGGGGAGCGGGCCGGTGCCGCGACCGCGCCGTGAGGCGCGCAAAGACTCCTCAGGCGCTCAGCCGGTCGACCGGGGGCAAAGCAGGGACGTCGTCCCCGCCAGCGGCGCGGCGCGGGGCTTCGCCGCGGAGCGCCGGGAGCAGATTCTGCTCGGCAAGCAGCGCGCGCACCTGGCCGACATCCATCGGCTTGCCGAACACCCAGCCCTGCGCCTTGTGGCAGCCAAGCTCGCGCATATGGCGTTCGATGGCCGGCGTCTCGACGCCCTCGGCCGTCACCGGCAGGCCCAGGCTGTCGCTCAGCCGGGTGATCGCGTTGACGATCGCCGCGCTTTCGCTGCTGCTGCCGATCGAGGTGACGAAGCTGCGGTCGATCTTGATCCGGTCGAACGGCAGCGCGCGCAGATGCGACAGCGACGAATAGCCGGTGCCGAAATCGTCAAGCGCGATGCGCACCCCCTGATTCTTCAGGCTGCCGATGATCGACTGGGCGACACCCAGATTTTCAAACAGCGCGCTTTCGGTGATCTCCACCTCCAGCCGGCTGGCCGGAAAGCCGGTTTCGACCAGCAGCTTGACGATCTTCTGCGCCAGCCAGGGGTCTTTGAGCTGGCTGGGCGCGATGTTGACCGACAGGGTCAGCGAGGGGTCCCAGCTTTTCGCTTCCTCAAACGCCTGGCGCATCACCGACATCGACAGGTCGGCGATCAGCCCGGTTTCCTCGGCAATCGGGATGAAGATGTCGGGCGGCACGATGCCCCGGCTCGGGTGCCGCCAGCGCGCGAGCATTTCAAAGCCGTGCAGCTGGCCGGTCGCCAGATCGATCTGCTGTTCGTAGAACGGCACGAACTGGCCGAGCGGAATGCCCTCGCGCATCCCGATTTCGAGCGCGTTGCGCGTCGACAGCTCGCGCTCCATCGAGGCGTCGAACCAGCTGAAACGGTGCCGGCCGGCATTTTTCGATGCATACATGGCGATATCGGCGCGGCGCATCAGCGCATCGACGGTGTCGGCCTGATCCTCGATCACCGCCAGCCCGATCGACGCGCCGACATGGACGGCGGCCCCGCCCGTGTCCATCCGCCCGCCAAGCCGGGCGAGCAGCTGGTCGGCAAATGCCTCGGCCAGATCGGTCTGGCCGGCGGGCACCGTCATCAGCACGGCAAACTCGTCACCGCCCAGCCGCGCGGCGCGGGCATCGGGCGGCAGCTGCGCGTCGATGATCCGCGCGACAAAGGTCAGCGCGGCATCGCCGATGGCATGGCCGTTCACGTCATTGACGGTCTTGAAATGATCGAGGTCGAGGATCAGCAGCACCGCCGTCTGGCCGTGGCGGCGGGCGCGGTCGATCATCTGCGCGGCCGCCCCGAGAAAGGCGACGCGGTTGTTGAGCCCGGTCAGCGGATCCTGCGAGGCGAGCGCCTGCACCCGCGCCTCGGCAATGGCGCGTTCGCGCACCTCGCGGCGCAGATCGGCATAGCGCCGCCAGCCGAACAGCAGCAGCGCGATGTTGAGGATGAGCGCCGTCGCCAGCACCTGATCCGATCCGTCGCGGCCAAGCACATTGACCGCCTCGGACAGCACCGGGCCGCTTAAACCGACGAGCATGATCGCGGCGGCAACCGTTACCCCGCCGGCAAGCAGATCGCGGCGGGCGGTACCCAGCGCATCCATCCGCCCAACTTCCTCAAACGCCTCGTCGCGCATGGTACCGGCCTGTCATCAAAGGTCGCCAGACCCTGCCAGTGCCGAATGTAGGAAGCGTTAAATGGAAGGATTAAGGCCGCGCCGTAGCACCTGATCCGCTCTAATAGCCAAGGTCGAGATCGACCCGGTTGGCGAGCGGCTCGCCGGCGCGGTAGCGGGCGAGATTGTCGAGGAACAGCTGGCCGGCGCGCGCGAACATGCGCGTCTGGGCGCGGCCCGACAGATGCATGGTGATGAGCGCGTTGGGCGCGGTCCACAGCGGATGGCCGGGGGGCAGGGGTTCGGGATCGGTGACGTCCAGATGCGCCCCCGCGATCTGCCCGCTCGTCAGCGCCGCCACCAGCGCATCCTGATCGACCAGCGATCCGCGCCCGATATTGACCAGCCGGGCCTCGGCCTTCATCGCCTGAAGCTCGGCCGCGCCGATCATCGCGCCGGTCTCCGCCGTGGCCGGCGCGGCCAGGATCACCCAGTCGAATGTGCCCAGCCGCGCCCGCCAGTCAGCGGGGCCGATGATCTCGATGCCGTCCGTGGCGGCTTCGGCGGCGGTGGCGGCGGTGGGTGTGCGCCGCACGCCGGTCAGCTTCATCCCGAACCCGCTGAGCATCTGGCCGATCCGGCGGCCGATGGCGCCATAGCCGATGATCAGCGCCCGCCCGCCTTCCAGCTCGACCTTGCCGGGGGAATCGCGCAGCCAGTCCTGCCGGTCGGCGGCGCGCACCACGGCGGGAAAATCCTTGGCGAGCGCGAGCATGCCCAGCACCGCATATTCGGCGACCGCATTGGTGTTGACGCCGACGCCGTTGGTCAGGACGGTCCCGCGCGCCTTGAGCAGATCGAGCGGAAACGCATCCAGCCCGGCATAGATTGTCGTCACCCAGCGCAGCTTTTCGCCCAGCGCGATGGCGCGGCCGGTATCGGCGGGCACCTGCATGTCCAGCCAGCCAATCTCGGCCTCCGGGGCCATGCGATACGCATCCTCGGCGGTGCGGAACCAGCGCGGCTCGACATCGGCGGGCAGATGCGGCGCGAGCAGCGGCTGGGCAGCGGCGGGCAGCACGACGATCATGCGGTTTCTCCCTGCGCGTTGCCGATGGTCAGCATCCAGTCCCAGCCCAGCGGATCGCCGTCCATCACCTCGACGCCTGCCTGTTTCAGCGCGTCGCGGATGCGGTCGGATTCGGCGAAATCCTTCGCCGCCCGCGCGGCCTGGCGCGCGGCCATCATCGCGTCGATGGCGGCATCGTCGATCGCGGCATCGGCCGGGCGGACGCGCAGCGCGGCCCGGTCGACCGTCAGCAATTGCAGCCCGAGCGCCTCGTCCATCCGCGCCACCGCCGCGCGCCGTTCCGCCGGGTCGGCCTGTTTCATCGTCAGCACCGTCTCCAGCTGGGTGAGCGCGAGCGGGGTGTTGAGATCGTCGCTGAGCGCGGCGTCGAACGCGGTCATCGCCGCCAGCAGCGCCGGATGGCTGATCGCGGCGGCTGTGGTCTCGCCCAGCTTTGCCGCCGCCATCACCATGCGCTTCAGCCGGGTCAGCGCGGCGGCAAGGCTCGGCCAGCTGAACTCCAGCTCCGACCGGTAATGGGCCTGCAGGCACATCAGCCGGTAGGCGAGGGGGTGAAACCCCCGGTCGACAAGCAATTGCAGGCGCAGAAACTCGCCGCTCGACTTGGACATCTTGCCGCCCCGGTCGATCAGGAAATTATTGTGCATCCACATCCGCGCGCCGCTGTCATGGCTGGCGCAGCGGGCCTGATTCTGCGCGATCTCGTTGGGGTGGTGGATCTCGCGGTGGTCGATGCCGCCGGTATGGATGTCGAACGGCAGGCCCAGCTCGGCCTCGGACATCACCGAACATTCAAGGTGCCAGCCGGGCGCGCCGCGGCCCCAGGGCGAATCCCATTCCATCTGCCGCGTCTCGCCGTGCGGGGTCTTGCGCCAGATCGCGAAATCGGACGGGTGGCGCTTGCCGTCGACGCTCTCGATGCGGCCTTCCCCGGCCCCCGTTTCGGCACGCGCCAGCCGGCCATATTCGGGCACGGTCGAGGTGTCGAAATACAGCCCGCTGTCGAGCAGGTAGCAGTGCCTGTCGGCGATCGTCTCGGCAAAGGCGATCATCGCGGGGACATATTCGGTCGCAATCGTCCATTTGAACGGCTGGCGGATGTTGAGCCGTGCGATGTCGGCCCAATAGGCCTCGGTGTAATGGCGGGCGATGTCCCAGGCCGATTGCCCGGCGCGCCGGGCGGCCTTTTCCATCTTGTCGTCGCCGGCATCGGCATCCGAGGTCAGATGCCCGACATCGGTGATGTTGATGACGTGGCGAAGCTGATAGCCCTTCCAGCTCAGCACCCGGCCAAGCGTGTCGGCGAACACATAGGCGCGCATGTTGCCGATATGCTGATAGGCATAGACGGTCGGCCCGCAGGTATAGACCCGCGCCTCGCCCGGATGGACGGGGGCAAAGGCTTCGGTGCGGCGCGTAAGGCTGTTGAACAGCATGAGGGGGGCTGTCGTCATGGCCCCGGGTTATGGGCGCGCGCCCCGTTGCGTCAACCGTCCTTGCCGGGGGCTGCCGGAGGGACGATGCAACCGATTGTTCACGCCTTGCCGGCAGGATATATTCCGCATTTCCAGGTGCGGGCGCGACGCCCGGCCGGTCCGCGCCCGTCAGGCCTGCACCTGCCAGTCGCCGAATCCGCCCGCATCCGCCATGCGAGCCCGTGTCCGGAGACTGTGACCCTCATTTCTCGCCCTGTCACACAGAGCCGGCCGGGCGTGCGATGACGCCGGGCCGCGCGCGCCTGACCGATATCGCCGTGCTGGCGGGCATCACGCTCTGCCTCGCGCCGTTGCTTGCCGCCGCGATCCTGGGATCGCTGGCGCTGGGGGGCTGGACGGACGGGCCGGCGGTATTCTGGCCGCCCAATGCTATTGCGCTGTGCGCGCTGCTGCTGCTGCCGCGCCGCCGCTGGCCGGCGGTGGTTGCGGCCGTATTGCTGTCGTCGACGGGGGTGGATCTGGCGCTTGACGGGCGCAACTGGCCGCTGTCGTTCGCCTATGGCGTCATCAACGCCAGCCAGGTCTATATCGCCGGCCGATTCCTGTCGGCGCGCGGGCAGCAGCTCGACCTCGAAAGCCTTGCCGGGCTGGGGCGCTTCGTGTTCGCCGCCACCGTCGGTGGCATGTGGGGCGCGATCTGGGCCAGTCTGAGTGCGTTTGTCTGGCTGGGCGATCCGATCATGCTGACCGCGCATGACTGGTTCCTGTCGGATCTGCTCGGCCTGCTGATCGTCACGCCGACTTTGCTGATCGGCTGGACGGCGTGGCGGCGCAGCCTGTCGCTGCCGCCACGCGACCTGAGAAATGGCGGGATCGCGCTGGCCGGGCTGATTGTCGTATCGGCCATTGTGTTTGCGCAGGCGCGCTGGCCGCTGTCGTTCGTGCTGGTGCCGCTGGTCATGCACGTCACCTATTGGCTGCGCGGGTTCGGCGCGGCGGGGGCGGCCTGCATTCTCGCCGTCATCGGCACGGTGGCCATCGGCATGGATACCGGCCCGTTCGCGCTGGTGCGCGGCAGCGACGAGGAGCGGGTGCTGGTGTTCCAGCTGTTCCTCGCGCTCACCATCCTGTCCAACCTTGCGCTGGCCGCCGTGCTGGGCGAGCGCGACCGCCTCAGCGCCGGCCTGCGCCACAGCGAGCGCGAGTTCCGCACCGTTGTCGACGCGGTGTCGGACGTCATTTTCCGCACCGACTATCACGGCCGCTGGACGTTCCTCAATCCGGCCTGGGAAACGCTGACCGGTTTTTCGACGGCGGAGTCGCTTGGCCGGTCCTATCTGAGCCAGGTCGTCGCCGAAGACCGGGCGATGGTGCTCAATCGCGCGCAGGGCATGGATGCCGGGCTGTTCGATTCGCTGCGCATGCAGCTGCGCTTCCGCCGCCGCGATGGCGGCCAGCGCTGGGTGGAGGTCAACTCCCATGCGTTGCGCAACGCCGCCGGCGACGTGACCGGGACGGCGGGCACCATTGTCGACATCTCCGACCGGGTCGCGCTTGCCGCCCATGCCGACGAGGCGCGGCGGCGCGCCGAGCGCGAGGCCGAGGCCGCGCGCCTGCTGGCGGCGACCGACGATCTGACCGGGCTGGCTTCGCGGCGGGCGTTTCTTGATCTGCTCGGGCGGGCGCTGACGGAGCAGGCGGATGGCGGCCGCGAGGAGGGAGCGGATCACGACGGTGCCGCGCGCGCGCGGCCTAGCCTGGCCATCGCCCTGTTCGACATCGACTATTTCAAGCAGGTCAATGACCGGTTCGGCCATCTGGCAGGCGACGATGTGCTGCGCGCCATCGCCCGCGTCGCCCGGCGCTCGGTGCGCGACAATGATGTCGTCGGCCGGCTGGGGGGCGAGGAGTTTGCGGTGCTGATGCCCGGCGCGACCCTTGCCCAGGCGGTGGCGGTGGGCGAGCGGCTGCGCGCCGCCTGTGCTGCCGAGGCGCATCCGGCCTGTCCGGGCCTGACCGTGACCGTCAGCCTGGGCGTCACCGTCGCCCGGCCGGGCATCGATACCACCGGCCTGTTGCGTGAGGCGGATGCGGCGCTCTATGCAGCCAAAAATGCCGGGCGCAACTGCTTGCGCAGCGCGGCCTGAGCGACGGCATCTGCGGCCGCAGCGGCATTGACTCGGCGGTGCCATGCGGGTAACGCGACCGACGACGTGGCCGCCTGTGCTTGGGCGGCCTTTTTGTTCTGATTTGTTGAGGAATGAGCGATGAAGCGCACGTTTCAGCCGAGCAACCTGGTTCGCAAGCGGCGCCACGGTTTCCGCGCCCGCATGGCGACGGTCGGCGGCCGCAAGGTGATCGCGGCGCGCCGCGCCCGCGGCCGCAAGACGCTGTCGGCCTGACCGGCGACGGTTCCGGCGCGGCCGGGGCTCCGGTGCCTGAAATGTCGGGCAGCCGGGTTCAGACCCTCACGCGCCGCGCCGATTTTCTGGCTGCCAATGCCGGGCTTCGCGTGCCGATGCCCGGCTTTGTGCTGCTCGTCCGCCCGCGCGGCGATGGCGATCCTGCGATCCGCCTCGGCATCACCGTTACCAAGAAAATCGGCGGCGCGGTCGTCCGCAACCGGATGAAGCGCCGGTTCCGTGCGCTCGCCCGCGCGGCTTTGCCGGTGCTGGGCATTGCCGGAGCCGACCATGTGCTGATCGGCCGGCAGGGCGGGGTGGAGCGCGCGTTCGACCGGCTTCAGGCCGAACTCGACAAGGCCCTGGGCCGCGTCGCGCGCGGCGAGGTGCCGCCCGATGGCGGACGGCGCGGGCCGCCCCGCGGCCGGCCGCGCTGACATGGACGCCGACGACCAGCCCGATCCGCAACCGGCGGTCGGGGGCGGTGGTGCGGCGCGGGCGCTGATCCGGCTTGCCCGGCTGTGGCAGCGTTACCCCTCTGCCATCCTGCCGCCGTCATGCCGCTATCTGCCATCCTGTTCGGCCTATGCAATCGAGGCGGTTGAGCGCTATGGCGCTGCACGCGGCGGCTGGCTGGCGCTGAAACGCGTCTGCCGCTGCCACCCTCTTGGCGGGCATGGTTATGACCCCGTACCCTGACGTCCCGGTCCCCGACCGGTCCTGTTCTTGATTGGAGCGGTTGCTTGGAAAATCAGCGCAACATGATCCTGGCTCTGGTGCTGTCGGCCATGGTGCTGTTCGGCTGGAGCGCGCTGTCGGATCGGTTCTTCCCCACGGCGGCCCCCAAAAACGGCCGCCCGGCGGCGTCCGCCCCGGTGCCGGGCGCGATCCCGACGCCGGCCGTTGCCCAAGCGCTGCGCCCGCGCGAAGCGGTGCTGCGCGACAGCCCGCGCGTGCGGATCGACACGCCGGCGGTTGCCGGGTCGATCAACCTGAAGGGTGCGCGGCTCGACGATCTGGTGCTGAAGGAGCATGACGAGACGATTGCGCGCGGCGCGCCGCCGGTGCGGCTGCTGTCGCCCGAAGGGGCGGCACGCGCGGCCTTCGCGACCTTTGGCTGGACGGGCGAGGGCGCGGCGCTGCCGGGCGGCGAGACGCTGTGGCAGGCCGATGGCACGCTGCTCGCGCCCGGCCGGCCGGTCACGCTCAGCTGGACCAACGGCACCGGCCAGATTTTCCGCATCCGCCTGTCGATCGACGATCATTACATGATCTCGGCCGAACAGAGCGTCGCCAATGGCGGGGCCGGGCCGGTGGCGGTGCGCGCCTTCTCGCTGATCCGCCGCACCGGCGAGTCGGTCGATCCGGATACCTGGACGATCCATACCGGCCCGGTCGGCGTGTTCGACGGCGTCGCGCAATATGACGTCAATTATCCCGATCTCGACGCGGCCGGCAGCGGCGGGCGCAGCTTTGCGACCAGCGGCGGCTGGCTGGGCTTTACCGACAAATACTGGCTGACGGCATTGGCCCCGGCCCCGGGCGCGCGCGTCGATGCAAGCTTCCGGGCGACCGGCGGCACCGGCGCGGACAAGGGCTATATCGCCGCCTTCACCCCGGCCGAGGCGACAGTGCTGGCGCGCGGCAAGGCGGTGACGACCAGCAGCCGGCTGTTCGCCGGCGCAAAGGAAGTCGGGCTGCTTCAGGCCTATGAGCGCGATCTGAAGATCACCAATTTCGACAAGGCGATCGACTGGGGCTGGTTCGGCATTGTCGAACGGCCGATCTTCTGGCTGCTCAACTGGCTGTTCAAGGCGGTGGGCAATTTCGGTGTCGCCATCATCCTGCTGACGGTGATCGTGCGTGCGCTGATGTTCCCGATCGCCCAGCGCCAGTTCGCCTCGATGGCGGGGATGCGCGCCGTGCAGCCCAAGGTGAAGGCGCTGCAGGAACGCTTCAAGGACGACAAGCAGAAGCTCCAGCAGGAAATGCTCGAGCTGTACCGGCGCGAGAAGATCAATCCCTTTGCCGGCTGCCTGCCCATCGTGCTGCAGATCCCGGTCTTCTACGCGCTCTACAAGGTGCTGATGCTGACGACCGAGATGCGCCACCAGCCGTTCGTGCTGTGGATCAAGGATCTGTCCGCGCCTGATCCGCTGACCCCGGTCAACCTGTTCGGGCTGTTGCCGTTCACGCCGCCGGCCTTCCTCGCGCTCGGCGTGCTGCCGATCCTGCTTGGCGTCACCATGTATGTGCAGTTCCGGCTCAACCCTGCGCAGATGGACCCGGTGCAGCAGCAGGTCTTCTCGATCATGCCCTGGGTATTCATGTTCATCATGGCCCCGTTCGCGGCGGGCCTCCAGCTTTACTGGGTGGTGTCGAACGTGCTCGCGATCGCCCAGCAATGGTGGCTGTACAAGCAGCATCCGGGGCTGAAGAACCAGCCCGGCCCGGTCGCCAGCTGATGACCGGCGCGGATGAAGACGGGATTGCGGGCGGGCCGGCGGTGGATGATGCCGCCGTCCAGCCCGATCCCGAGCTGGTCGAGGCTGCGCGGCGGCTGTTCGCCGGGCCGGTCGGGTTTCTGAAATCCGCGCCCGAGCTGCGCTTCCTGCCGGGGCCGGACGCGCCCGAAGTGGCGTTTGCCGGCCGCTCCAACGTCGGCAAATCGTCGCTGCTCAACGCGCTCACCGGGCGCAACGGGCTGGCGCGCACGTCGAACACGCCGGGGCGGACGCAGGAGCTGAACTTTTTCGACGTTGGCGATCCGCTCGTGTTCCGGCTGGTCGACATGCCCGGCTATGGCTTTGCCAAGGCACCCAAGGACTTGGTCCGCAAATGGCGCTATCTGGTCAATGACTATCTGCGCGGGCGCGCGGTGCTCAAGCGGGTGCTGGTGCTGGTCGACAGCCGCCATGGGCTGAAGGACGTCGACCGCGAACTGATGCAGATGCTCGACAAGGCCGCCGTCAGCTACCGGCTGGTGCTGACCAAGGCCGACAAGGTGAAGGCGAGCGAGCTTGACGCGGTGCGCGCCGCGACCGCAGCCGAGGCGCGCCGCCACCCCGCCGCCCATCCGCAGGTGATCGCGACGTCGAGCGAAAAGGGCGGTGGCATCGCCGAGTTGCGCGCCGCGGTGCTGGAGGCGGTGAACGACTGATTGTCGGGTTTCTGGTTCTCGCCGCACCAGCCCGCACCCCCACCCGGCCTCCCATATGATACTACCGTTGGGAGGCCGGGTGGGGGTGCGGGCTGGTGCGGCCCTCGCGCCGTGAGGCGCGCAACAAACAACCGGGTGCGGGCCGGTGCCGCGACAAACCTCGAAAACCCGGTGCCGCCCCCGCGCCGTGAGGCGCGCAACAAAAACAACGCGCATCACAAGCACCCCTTCCGCCGTGCCGCGCAACAACCCCGCTCGACACCCGGCCGCCGGCCCGGCTACACCCCCGGCCATGCTCAGGCTCGTCATCGGCAACAAAGCCTATTCCAGCTGGTCGCTGCGCGGCTGGCTGGCCGTCCGCCAGTCCGGCCTTCCGTTCGAGGAAATGGTCGTCCCGCTCTACGACGATGACTGGCCGGCGCGGCGCGACGGGCCGGAGATTGCGCCGGGCGGGGGCAAGCTGCCGATCCTGTGGGATGGCGGCATCGCCATCTGGGATTCGCTCGCCATCCTCGAATATCTGGCCGACCGGGTCGGCCGGGCGCGGTTCTGGCCCGAAGACGATGCCGCGCGCGGCCTTGCCCGCGCGATGGTCGCGGAAATGCATGCGGGCTTTGCCCCGCTGCGCCGGGCGCTGCCGATGAATGTGCGCCGCACCGATCCGCCGCGCGACTGGCCGGAGGATGTGGCGGCCGACATCGCCCGCGTGCTGCATCTGTGGACCGAGGCGCGGACGCGGTTTGGCGGCGCTGGCGATTTCCTGTTCGGGGCGTTCGGGGCCGCCGACATCATGTTCGCGCCGGTCGTCACCCGCTTTGCCACCTATTCGGTGCCGCTGCCGCCGGTTGCGCGTGCCTATGCCGATGCGGTCACCGCGCATCCGTTCATGCAGGACTGGCTTGCCGCCGCCGCCGCCGAGCCATGGGTGCTCGCCCGTTACGAACGCGACGGCGCGGCATGACCGGATCCGATCCGCTTGACCTCGCGCGCGCGCTGATCGCCGCGCCGAGCGTCACCCCGGCGACCGGGCCGGTGTTCGACGTGCTGGAGGAAATGCTCGCCGCGCGCGGCTTTGTCGTCGACCGGTTTTTGGCCGGCGAGGCTCCGGACGGGCCGGTTGAAAATCTGCTCGCCTGGCGCGGCAGCGGCGGACCGCATTTCGCCTTTGCCGGGCATCTGGACGTGGTGCCGCCGGGGCAGGGCTGGACCAGCGCCCCGTTCGCGCCCGAAATCCGCGGCGATCTGCTCTATGGCCGCGGCGCCGTCGACATGAAGGGATCGATTGCCGCATTCGTCGCCGCGCTTGACGGGCTGGATGATCTGCCCGGCACGATCAGCCTGATCATCACCGGCGACGAGGAAGGCCCGGCGGTTTACGGCACTGTCGCGCTGATCGAGCGCATGGCCCGCCACGGGCTGAAGCCCGACATGTGCCTGGTCGGTGAGCCGACGTCGGTCGACCGGCTGGGCGACACGATCAAGATCGGGCGGCGCGGCTCGGTCAATATCTGGATCGAGGTGCCGGGCGTTCAGGGCCATGTCGCCTATCCGCATCTGGCCGACAATCCGGTGCCCAAGCTGGTCCGCGCGCTGGCGGCGATCGATGCGCTGGTGCTCGATTCGGGCACCGACTGGTTCCAGCCGTCGAACATCGAGATCACCGATCTCGAGGTCGGCAACCCGGCGACCAACGTCATCCCGCGCCGCGCCGCCGCGCGGATCAGCATAAGGTTCAACGATCTGCACCGGGGCAGCGATCTGGCAGCGCTGATCACGCGCACCGTCCACGCCCATGCCCCCGATGCCGTCGTGACCCCGCGCATCTCGGGCGAGGCGTTCCTGACCCCGCCGGGGCCGCTGTCGGCGCTGGTCGCCGAGGCGATCGAGGCCGAAACCGGCATTGCGGCCGAACTGTCGACGAGCGGTGGCACGTCCGACGCGCGGTTTCTGGCGGCGCTGTGCCCGGTGGTCGAATTCGGCCTGCCCAATGCGACGATGCACAAGCTCGACGAGGCAGTGGCCGTTGCCGATCTGGACCGGCTGGCGCGGATCTATCGCGGGATCGTGCGGCGCGCGCTCGCGCAGTGTTGAGCCGGTCTGAACGATCCGGCGGCGCCAAACCTGCGCGCGGCCAGACCTCTCAGGCCAAGGCCGCGTAGACCGAGACCGCGCTGGTCAGCGTCAGCAGCGTGCCGACCATCGCCATCAGCACCCGCGCCGACAGCCGCTTGACGAGCAGCGCCCCGAACGGCGCGCCGATCACGCCGCCGGCCAGGATGCCGATGGTCTGGAGGGTGAATGCCTGCCAGCCAAGCGTGGTCAGGAAGGTCGCCGAGATCGTCGCGGTCAGGAAGAACTCGGCGGTGTTGACGGTGCCGATGGTCTTGCGCGGATTGCCGCCCTGCACGAGCAGGTTGGATGTGACGATCGGTCCCCAGCCGCCGCCGCCCGCCGCATCCAGAAAGCCGCCCGCCAGCCCCAATGGCGCGACATGGCGCGGCGTGCGCGGCTCGCCCGGCCCGTGCCAGGCGCGGACCAGCAGATAAATGCCGATCCCGGCCAGATAGACCATGACGAACGGCCGCGCGACCGCCGCGTCGATCGAGCTCAGCACAAAGGCGCCGAGCACGCCGCCGATCACGCCTGGCACGGCCAGACGCAGGAACAGCCGCCAGTCGACATTGCGGTGGATGACATGGCTGATGCCCGAGGCCGCGGTGGTGAAGGTTTCGACCGCATGGACGCTCGCCGAGGCGGCGGAGGGCGACACGCCCATCGCGCTCACCAGCAGCGTCGAGTTGATGACGCCAAACGCCATGCCGAGCGCCCCGTCGACGATCTGCGCGGCAAAGCCGATCAGCGCGAAGGGCCACAGGGCGAGCAGATCGGCAAGGGTCAAGGCGTGCTCATTTCCTGCTGTGGCGGCGCTCTGCCGCTTTGCCCCGTTTGGCCGGGGCGGGGCAACCCAAGAAGCGCTTGGGCCGCCCCAAGCGCGGATGACAGCGCCCCATGACGCAAAGGGGCGTCCCGTTCCGGTGCACAGGCCGGTGCGTCGCGCGGGGCCTGACCGGCTGGCAATCCGGCGCGGCCATGCCTAACTTGGGGGCTTGGGCCGCTGACGGGCCGCGGGATCCATGTCCCCGCGGTGGCGTATGCGGCTGTTCGAGGGAGATTCCGGGCCATGCCCCGTGCACTGATCAGCTATCTGGACGCGATCCGCGCCCGCGATCCGGCGCCGCGCAGCCGGTGGGAGATCCTGCTCTATCCCGGCGTCCTCGCGCTCGGCCTGCACCGCGTCGCGCACTGGCTGTATGAGGGCGAGCTGTTCTGGCTGGCCCGCTTCGTCAATCACATTGCCCGCTTCCTGACCGCGATCGACATCCATCCCGGTGCGGTCATCGGGCGCAACCTGTTCATTGACCATGGGTTCGTCGTCATCGGCGAGACGGCGGTGATCGGCGACGATGTGACCATCTATCAGGGCGCGACGCTGGGCGGCACCAACCCCACCAACGGGATCGGCGGCAAGCGCCACCCGACCATCGGCAATGGCGTGATCATCAGCCTGGGCGCGGCGATTCTCGGCCCGATCCGGGTGGGCGACAATGCGCGCATCGGGGCCAATGCGGTCGTCACCAAGGATGTGCCCGAAGGCGCGACGATGGTCGGCATCCCGGCGCGGCCGACGCTGGTCGAGGTGAAGCCCGAGACGACCGATTTCGTCCCCTATGGCACGCCGTGCAGCGAGCGGTTCGACCCGGCGACCCAGCAGCTTGAAATCCTGAAGTGCGAGATCGAGCGGATGCAGAAGCGCATCGACGCGCTGATGGCCGAGCGCCGGCCGCGCGGCGCGCGCGATGCGGCGGCACGCGCGGCCCCTGCCGATCCCGGCGCGGCCGCCGCAACCGAGCCGGGTGAAGCGGCCCCGACGCCGCTGGATGCGGAGCGCAAAGACCTGTTCGGATGAGCAATGTCCTGCCGCTGCCGCTGGCCCGCACCCCGGCCCAGATCGGCTTTGATCGGGCGGAACTGGCCCGCATCCTCGATCTTTATGGCCGCATGGTCGCGGCGGGCCTGTGGCGCGACTATGCGATCGATCTGGGGCGCGAGGCGGCGGCGTTCAGCGCCTTTCGCCGCGCTGCCGAGCGGCCCGAATACCGGATCGAAAAACGTCCGGCGCTGCGCAATCGGCAGGGCATGTGGGCGCTGATCGGCGAGGGCGGGGCGGTGCTGCGCCGCGGCCATGACCTCGGCCCGGTGCTCGCCCCGGTCGAACGCAAGCTCATGAAGCTGGTGCAGGACTGATTTTTGTTTGGGAACAGCGGCACCGGCCCGCACCCCCAGCCGGCCTCCCATAGCGTAACCTGCCGTGGGGAGGCCGGGTGGGGTGCGGGCCGGTGCCGCCTCCGCGCCGTGAGGCGCGGCGCAAAAGAATCCGGTGCCGCGCCTGCACCGCAGGGCGCGGCACCGATACGGCACAGATTCAGCGCGTCGAGGTCGGCCCGGCGACGCCCGCCTGCTGCATCAGCGTCAGGATGCCGACCGATTGTTCGCGGCCCGATTCGGGCACGGTTTCGCCGGTGCGGTCGATGATTTCGGCCCAATGGGCGGCAATGCCCTCGGGCGTGCGTTCGGCTTCGGGCAGGAACACGCCATGGGTCATCGTCACATGCGCGGCGTGATAGCCGCCGGCACCCGCGCCGACGATCACGTTCGACGGCGCATCCTCGCTGACCAGATAAAGCGCGGCCGGCACGACATTTTCGGGCGCAAAGGCGCGGAACGCCTCCTCGGGGAACAGATCCTCGGTCATCCGCGTGCCCGCAACCGGCGCGATGGTGTTGCAGCGGACATTATACTTGGCACCTTCGAGGTGCAGCGTCTTGGTCAGCCCGGCAAGGCCGAGCTTGGCCGCCCCGTAATTGGCCTGGCCGAAATTGCCGTACAGCCCGGTCGAGGACGCGGTCATCAGGATGCGGCCATAGGCCTGTTCGCGCATCACGTCCCACACCGCCTTGGTGCAATAGGCCGAGCCGAGCAGGTGGACGCGCACCACCAGCTCGAAATCCTCCGGCTCCATCTTGGCAAAGCTCTTGTCGCGCAGGATGCCGGCATTGTTGATCAGGATATGGACGCCGCCCCAGCGCTCCTTGGCGCGGGCGACCATTTCGACCATCTGCTCATATTCGGTGACCGAACCGCCATTGGCCATCGCCTCGCCGCCCATCGCGGCGATTTCCTCGACCACCTGCAGCGCCGCATCGCTCTGGCCGCTGCCGTCGCGCGTGCCGCCCAGATCATTGACGACCACCCTGGCCCCGCGCCGCGCCAGTTCGAGCGCATAGGCGCGGCCCAGCCCGCCGCCGGCCCCGGTGACGATGGCGACACGTCCGTCGAACGAGATTGTCATGTTCAGTCAGGCTCCCCGCTTGTTCGTTGCGGGGCCTGTATTGAAAGCGCCGGCCCCCAAGCACAAGGGGGCACGCACCCGATGCCGGCACCGGCGGGCGCGTGCCCCGGCATCGGTTCAGCGGCGGCTCGGCCGGTCGCGGGCGCGGCGTTCATCCTGCCGGCAATTGTCGCGGATCTCGCGGGTGCAGCGCGGATAATCGCCGCCGGCCCGGCGGGCCATCGCGGCATTGCCATCGGCGGCCATCGGCCCGGTGCCCGTCAGTTCGCCGCTGGGGCCGGCCGTACCGGTCCAGCCCCCCGGCGGCGGGGTTTGCCGCTGCGCACCGGGGCGGCCGCCGGTCGCGGGAACGCGGCTCTGATCGGTCATCGTGCCGGCGCTGCCGTCGCGGCGGGTGCTCATCGTGTCGCCAAGTGGCGGGGCGGGGGGCATGGCGACGCCGGGTGCGCCCGGCGGCACCGGCGAAGTCGGCAGCGGCGGCGACGCGGCGTCGCCCGGGGGCGGTGTGGCGGGGGTCTTCGGGCTACTGTCGACCTGGGCGATCGCCGTGCCGGCCAACAGCGCGGCTGCGGCGAGGATAAGGCTGTTCATGCTCGGCTCCTTGGTTCCGGCGGCTCATGGCCGCCGTCTTCGTCCGCCCCGTCCCGCATGCGTGATGTGCGCGGGGGGCTGAACGCCGAACAGTCGCGTTTTTATCCCTGCGCCGCCGGGCGCGTGCCGATCAGGCGGCCAGCCCCTCGAACTGCAACCGCGCCAGCCGGGCGTAAAGGCCGCCGGCCGCGATCAGCGCGTCATGGCTGCCCTGTTCGACGATCCGGCCTTCGTCCATGACGATGATCCGGTCGGCCGCGCGCACCGTTGCCAGCCGGTGGGCGATGACGATGGTCGTGCGGTTGGCCATCAGCCGCTCGAGCGCGGTCTGCACCAGCCGTTCCGATTCGGCGTCGAGCGCGCTCGTCGCCTCGTCGAGCAGCAGGATCGGTGCGTCGCGCAGGATCGCGCGCGCAATCGCCAGCCGCTGGCGCTGCCCGCCCGACAGCCGCGCCCCGCCTTCGCCCATGAAGGTGTCGAGCCCCTGCGGCAGGGCGCGCAGGAAGGTGGCGGCATTGGCGGCCTCGGCGGCCACCCACAGCTCGTCATCGCTCGCGTCCCAGCGGCCATAGCGCAGATTGTCGCGCGCCGAAGCGGCGAAGATCACCGTTTCCTGCGGCACCATCGCGAGGCGCGCGCGCACTTCCGCAGGGTCGGCATCGGTCAGCCGCACCCCGTCCATCCGCACACAGCCGGCCTCGGGATCGTAGAAACGCTGGGCGAGCTGGAACAGGGTCGATTTGCCAGCACCCGACGGGCCGACCACGGCAATCGTCTCGCCCGGGGCGATGTCGAGCGAGAAATCGGTGAGCGCGCTCACCTCGGGCCGGGTCGGGTAGCGGAAGCTGACATGATCGAAGCTCAGCCGCCCCTCAGGCGGGCTGGGCAGGGGCTGCGGCACCGGCGGGGCGGTGATTTCCGGCCGCGCGACCATCAGCTCGGCAAGCCGCCCGGCCGCGCCGGCGCCGCGCAGCAGATCGCCATACACCTCGGTCAGCGCGCCGAGCGCGCCCGCGACCAGCCCGCCGGTCAGCACGAAGGCGGCAATCGCGCCGCCGCTGATCCGCCCGCCCGCAACGTCGAGCACGCCCTGCCACAGCACGATGGTGATCGATCCGAACACCAGCCCGATCACGATGGCGGTCATCAGCGCGCGGATGAAGATGCGCCGCCGCGCCGCGCCGAACGTCGCCTCGACAGCGGCGGCAAAGCGGCTGCGCTCACGCGCTTCCTGCCCAAAGGCCTGCACGATCTTCATCGCGCCCAGGGTTTCCGACACGATGGTGCCGACATCGGCCACCCGGTCCTGGCTGGTGCGCGAATAGGTGCGCACCCGGCGGCCGAGCACGACGATCGGCACCACCACCAGCGGGATGCCGACCATCAGGAACCCGGCGAGCTTGGGCGACAACACGAACAGATAGGCGATGCCGCCAATGCCGGTGAAGGTGTTGCGCAGCGCCACCGACACGGTGGTGCCGACAATCTGTTCGATGACCGCGGTGTCCGCCGTCATCCGCGAGGCGATTTCCGACGGGCGGTTTTCCTCGAAAAAGCGCGGGGCGAGGCCCATCAGATTGGCATGGACGGCCTTGCGCAGATCGCCGACCACGCGCTCGCCGAGCCAGGAGACGAAATAGAAGCGGAACGCCGTCGCCACCGCCAGCACCGCGACGATCATCAGCAGATAGGAAAAGGCGGTGGTGACCGCCGACGGGTCGCCGCCCGAGCTGAACCCCCGGTCGATCACCCGCTTGAAACCATAGGGAATGGCAACCGTCGCTCCCGAAGCGATCACCAGCGCCACGAGCGCACAGGCGATGCGGCCCGGATAGGCGGCGGCAAAGCGCCAGATCATCGCAAGATTGCCGAGCTTGCGCTCCTTGGGCGGTGCCGTCTCAGTGTCAGCCATCGCTGACCGGTTAGCAGCGCCGGCCCCGCCGCTCAACCGCGCTGGTTCTGGCCTGCGCTGTCATATGCGGTGATTGAGCCTCAGGGCTTTTGCGCCTAGACCGTTGACGAAGCGTTCAGGGCTGGGCGCTAGCAAGGAACCGATATGCTCTATCAGGCTTATGAACTTCAGCGCTCCTTCCTCGCGGGTGCGAGCGCGTTCGCCCATGTCGGTGCCGAGCTGTTGCAGAACCCCGCCAATCCGCTCGGCTATTTCGGGATGGGACCGCTCGTCGCCTCGGCGCTCGACGTGTTTGCCCATGCGGCGGCCCCGCGCGGCAAGCCCGATTTCGGCCTGAACGAGACGGTGATCGACGGCCGCACGGTCGCGGTGCGTGAAGAAATCGTGCTGCGCCGCCCCTTTGGCCAGCTCAAGCGCTTCGTGCGCGAGGGGGTGGAGGGATCGCCCCGGCTGCTGATCGTCGCGCCGATGTCTGGCCATTATGCGACGCTGCTGCGCGGCACGGTGGCGCGGATGCTGCCCGGCCATGATGTCTATATCACCGACTGGCGCGACGCGAAGAATGTGCCGCTGAGCGACGGGCGGTTCGATCTCGACGATTATATCGACTATCTGGTCGCCTATCTCGAGGCGATCGGGCCGGGGGCGCACATGCTCGCCGTCTGCCAGCCCTCGGTGCCCTGCTATGCGGCGGCGGCGCTGATGTCGGCCGACAACCATCCCTGCCGCCCGCGCACGCTGACGATGATGGGCGGGCCGATCGACACGCGCGAGGCGCCGACCGCGGTCAACACGCTCGCCACCCAGCGTCCGCATGCGTGGTTCCAGCAGAATGTCATCGCCACCGTGCCGATGGGCTATGCCGGCGCCGGCCGCCGCGTCTATCCGGGGTTCCTCCAGCTCGCCGGCTTCATGTCGATGAACCTTGGCGATCACCTGATGAGCCATTGGGAGATGTTCAAGCATCTGGTCGATGGCGATGGCGAGAGCGCCGACCGGACCAAGGAATTCTACGACGAATATCGCGCGGTGTGCGACATGACGGCGGAGTTTTATCTGCAGACCGTCGATCTGGTGTTCCAGACCCATGCGCTGCCGCGCGGCGAATTCGTCCATCGCGGCCGCCCTGTCGATCCGGGCGCGATCCGCGACATCGCGCTGCTGGCGATCGAGGGCGAGCGCGACGATATTTCCGGGCTGGGCCAGACGCGCGCCGCGCTCGACCTTGCGACCGCCTTGCCCGACAGCCACAA
The DNA here is from genome assembly GCF_059803575.1 of Sphingomonas sp. URJC2. Classification (NCBI taxonomy): domain Bacteria; kingdom Pseudomonadati; phylum Pseudomonadota; class Alphaproteobacteria; order Sphingomonadales; family Sphingomonadaceae; genus Sphingomonas; species Sphingomonas sp. URJC2. The sequence goes on along the minus strand of NZ_JAPFGX010000011.1, from coordinate 14,841 downwards.
AAATTATCTTATGGCTGAAGGCGTTGGCCATTACGGCATCTTCAACGGCAGCAAGTGGCGCGACCGCATCGCCCCCGTCGTCGAACAGTGGATCGCCGCGCATAACGGCTGAGACGCATAGCGGCTGACATGGGTGCGCCCGGCCCCGTAACTTTTCGGAGCGGCGTTTAACATCCGGGTAAGCATCGCCCGCCTAGGCTTGCGCCATGGCCCGCAAGGAAGATTATTCGAGCATCGGCACCGTGCGGATCGCGCGGTCGCCGCGTCAGTCCGACCATCGCGGCAATGTCCGGGTCGAATGCGGGATCAACCAGATGGTCGGCCTGCGCTGCGACGACGGGCATTTTCTGGTCCCGGTCGGCAATGTCTCGCCCGGCGGCCTGATGCTGCGCATGCCGCGCCAGATGCGGATCGGCGAGGAAGTCCAGGTCGGCCTTGGCGGCGGATCGGTGGTTTCGGCGCGCATCTGCTGGGTCAAGGGGCAGCGCGCCGGGCTGGCGTTCAAATCCTGAGCGCGGGTTTGCAAGCGACATAGTTGCCAAAAAAAGGGGCCGGATGACCGGCCCCTTTTTTTTGGTGACGATTGCCGGTCAGGCGCTGCGCGCCAGCCATTCCTCCAGCCATTTGATGCTGTAGTCGCCGGCCTGGAATTCCGGGTCGTCGAGCAGCGCCTGATGCAGCGGGATCGTCGTCTTGACGCCGCCGATCACGGTTTCCTCGAGCGCCCGGCGCAGCCGGCGCAGCGCGCCTTCGCGGCTGTGGCCCCAGACGATCAGCTTGGCGACCATCGAGTCATAATAAGGCGGGATCCGGTAGCCCGAATAAAGCCCGCTGTCGAAACGCACATGCATGCCGCCGGGGGCGTGGAAATCGGTCACCGTGCCGGGCGAGGGGGCGAAGGTCCGCGCGTCCTCGGCATTGATCCGGCATTCGATGGCATGGCCGCGAAACTCGACATCTTCCTGACGCAGCGTAAGGTCATGGCCCTCGGCGATGCGGATCTGCTCGCGCACCAGATCAAGGCCGGTGATCGCCTCGGTCACCGGATGTTCGACCTGCAGGCGGGTGTTCATTTCGATGAAATAGAACTGCCCGTCTTCCCACAGAAACTCGATGGTGCCGGCGCCGCGATAGCCCATATCGGCCATCGCCTTGGCGACGATGCCGCCCATGCGCGCCCGCTCATCGGCCGAAATGACCGGCGAGGGCGCTTCTTCCAGCACCTTCTGGTGGCGGCGCTGAAGCGAGCAGTCGCGTTCGCCCAGATGGATGGCGTTGCCGCGCCCGTCGCCGAACACCTGAAACTCGATATGGCGCGGGCGGCCGAGATATTTCTCGATATAGACGGTGTCGTCGCCAAACGCCGCCTTGGCCTCGGTGCGCGCCTGACCCATCAGGCTTTCAAGGCTGTCGGCATCGGGCACGACCTTCATGCCGCGCCCGCCGCCGCCGGCCGCCGCCTTGACGATCACCGGATAGCCGATTTCGGCCGCGATCCGCCGTGCCTCGTCGAAATCGGTGACGCCGCCGTCCGACCCCGGCACCAGCGGCAGGCCGAGCGCACCGGCGGTGCGCTTGGCCTCCACCTTGTCACCCATCGTGCGGATATGTTCGGGCTTGGGGCCGATCCAGATCAGCTTGTGCAGCTCGACAATCTCGGCAAAGCGCGCATTTTCCGACAGAAAGCCATAGCCGGGATGGATCGCGTCCGCCCCGCTGATCTCGGCCGCCGAAATGATCGCCGGGATGTTCAGATAGCTGTCGGTCGCCGCCGGCGGGCCGATGCAGATCGCCTCGTCCGCCAGCCGCACATGCATCGCATCGGCATCGGCGGTCGAATGGACCGCGACCGTGCGGATCCCCATTTCATGCGCGGCCCGGTGGATGCGCAGCGCGATTTCGCCGCGATTGGCGATGAGGATTTTGCTGATCGCCATCGCCTTACTCGACAATGACGAGCGGCTGGTCGAACTCGACAGGCGCGCCATTGTCGATCAGCACGGCCTTGACCGTGCCGGCGCGCGGGGCGGTGATCGGGTTCATCACCTTCATCGCCTCGATGATCAGCAGCGTGTCGCCCGCGCCGACCTGCTGGCCGACCGCCGCAAACGGCTTGGCCCCCGGCTCGGGCGCCAGATAGGCGGTGCCGACCATCGGCGACCGCACGGCATTGGCGCTGGCGGCGGCGGGAGCCTCGGCCACGGGCGCGGGCGGGGCCGGCGCGGCGACCGGCGCAGCGGGCGCTGCCGCATGGGTCATCGGCGCGAATTGCGCCACCGTCGTCTGGCGGGCGACGCGGATGCGGCGTTCCCCGTCCTGAACTTCGATTTCAGTGAGCTGCGTCTGGTCGAGCAGTTCGGCGAGCTGGCGGACCAGATCAGCATCGACCTGCATCGCCCCCGGTTTCATGTCAGTCATGCCGGGGCTTTAGCGGCGGACGGCGCGGCTCACAAGCGAGCCGCGGCATCAAGCGCCATCAGATAGGAAAATGCCCCGAAGCCGGAAACGGTTCCGCGCGCGGCGGCGGCGATGAAACTGTGGTGGCGAAACGCCTCGCGCGCATGGGGATTGGACAGATGCACCTCGATCACCGGCACCCGGATCGCGCGGATCGCATCATGCAGCGCAATCGAACTGTGGGTGAAGCCGCCGGCATTGAGCAGCACGGCGCGCGCGCCCTCCGCGCTCGCCTCGTGCAGCCAGTCGATCAGATGGCCTTCGTGATTCGACTGGCGCATCTCGATCTCGACGCCCAGATCCCGCGCCCGGTCCTCCAGCATCCCGGCAATGTCGTCGAGCGTGTCGGCGCCGTAAATCTCCGGCTCGCGCAGGCCGAGCAGGTTGAGATTGGGGCCGTTGAGCACGAAGATGCGGGGCAGGGCGGGGGTGCTGGTCATCGGGGCGCGCGGTCCTCAAGGCTGGCCGCATCGCGATGCGGCGGGGGTTGATCAAGCCGCGTCAGGACGCGGCGGTGGTTGCGGGCGGGCCGCTTGGCCCATATCTGCGCCCCTGACTATCCGAACACGATCTTGCCCCCAAGGACCTTTGATCATGCACAGCGACGGCACCATCACCATCCGCGTCAATGGCGAGCATCGGCGTGTCGCCGCCGGGCTGACGCTGGCGGCGCTGGCCGGCGAACTGGGCCTGTCGCCGCAGAAGATCGCCGTCGAACGCAATCTCGAGGTGGTCCCGCGCTCGACGCTGGGCGAGGTGATGGTCGCAGACGGCGACGAGATCGAGATCGTCCATTTCGTCGGCGGCGGCGATCATGACGGCACGGGCGATGATGGCTGGAGCGTCGCCGGGCGGCGGTTCACGTCGCGGCTGATCATCGGCACCGGCAAATATAAGAGCTTCGAGGAAAATGCCGCCGCCGCCGAAGCTTCGGGCGCGGAAATCGTGACCGTCGCGGTGCGGCGGGTGAACGTGTCCGACCCCGGCCAGCCGATGCTCACCGATTTCATCGATCCCAGGCGTTACACCTATCTGCCCAACACCGCCGGCTGTTTCACCGCCGAGGATGCGATCCGCACGCTGCGGCTGGCGCGCGAGGCGGGGGGCTGGGATCTGGTCAAGCTGGAGGTGCTGGGCGAGGCCAAGACCCTTTACCCCGACATGGTCGAAACGCTGCGCGCGACCGAGATCCTGGCCAAGGAAGGCTTTCTGCCGATGGTCTATTGCACCGACGATCCGATCGCGGCGAAGCGGCTGGAGGATGCCGGGGCGGTGGCGATCATGCCCCTGGGCGCGCCGATCGGCTCTGGCCTTGGCATTCAGAACGAGGTGACGATCCGCCTGATCGTCGAGGGCGCGAAGGTGCCGGTGCTGGTCGATGCCGGGGTCGGCACCGCATCCGATGCCGCGCGCGCGATGGAGCTGGGCTGTGACGGGGTGCTGATGAACACCGCAATCGCCGAGGCGAAGAACCCGGTGCTGATGGCGCAGGCGATGCGCCATGCGGTCGCGGCGGGGCGGCTGGCCTATCGCGCCGGGCGCATGGGCAAGCGCCGCTATGCCGATCCGTCCAGCCCGCTTGCCGGGCTGATCTGAGCGGCGGTCGCCGCCGCCACCCAGTCGAGATAGGGCGGATGGACCGGCGCGGCGGCGAACGCCATCACCGCCGGCACGTCATAGCTGTGCAGTGCGGCGATGCGCGCGATCAGCGCCTCGGCCCGGACGGTCTTGAACAGGGCCGGCACCTCTTCCGCCCGTTCGGTCCGGCCTTGCCAGCGATAGATTGACCGGCATGGGCCAAGGATGTTGGCGCAGGCCGCCAGTCCTTCGTCGACCACCGCCTCGGCGATGCGTTCGGCCTCGGCCATGTCGGCAAAGACCGCATAGACGCTGGTGATCCCGGCGATGATCCCGGTCACGCGCGGCGGCCGGCTGACCCGGCTGAATGCGCGCCCCAGGCGGCGCTGGCGACCACCAGCGCGCCGACCGCCTGATGCAGCACCGCAAGCACGATGTTCACCCCCGTCATCACCGTGGCGATGCCGAGCAGGATCTGCAGGCCGAAGGCGCTGTGGATGGCGATGCTCGCCCGCCGGTCGCCGGCGCGGCGCGCCCGGCGCGACAGGATGACGAGCGCGACGACCGCCACCCAGGCCCACCAGCGATGGATCCAGTGGATGACGAACGGATCATTGGCGATTGCGGTCAACAGGCTGCCCTGCGCCTCGGGCAGCAGCCGGCCGTTCATCAGCGGCCAGTCGGTTGCCGCCAGCCCGGCATTGAGGCCGGCGGTCCACGCGCCGAACATGATCTGCACGGCCAGCACCAGCAGCAGCAGCGCATCGACCGCGGCGAGCCGCGCCGGGCGCGCCGCCGGATCGCGGGCGAGCGCCCCCAGATCGCGCGCCGTCCACACCAGCCCGCCCAGAATGAACAGCGCATTCATCAGGTGCACGGCCAGCCGGAAATGGCTGACATCGGTGCGTTCGGTAAGGCCCGAGACCACCATCCACCAGCCGATGGCACCCTGCAGCCCGCCGAGCAGCAGCAGCGCGGTCAGCCGCCAGCCATAGCCGGCCGGGATCGCCCGCCGCCATGCGAACCAGGCGAGCGGCAGCGCAAAGGCGAGGCCGATCAGCCGCCCGAGCAGCCGGTGCACCCATTCCCAGAAAAAGATGAACTTGAACGCCGCCAGGCTCATCCCCTGATTGATCTGCTGATATTCGGGCGTCGCTTTGTAGAGCGCAAAGGCCTGTTCCCAGTCCGCCTGGCTGAGCGGGGGCAGCGTGCCGGACACGGGTTTCCACTCGGTGATCGACAGGCCCGATTCGGTCAGCCGGGTGATCCCGCCGACCACGACCATCAGGAACACCAGTGCGGCGACCGACAGCAGCCACAGGCGCAGCGCCGCCGGGCGCGGCTGGCGGGCGGGCCGTCCGGCCGGGGAAAGCGAGGGATCAAGCGACGCGGCAACCATCTTTCATCACCGATGTTATAATGTGACGTGTGTAATAATATGACGTGTGTGATATTGTGACACGGGGCGGCAAGTGCCATATGCGCGCCCGAGGAGTCGTTAGTTGATCGTCAGGCTGCCAGCAACCGCAACGCTCGACCGGTGGGCCATCGGCCTGTCGGGCCTGTGCGTCGTGCACTGTGTGACCAGCGTGCTGTTCGTCACCTTTCTCGCCACGACCGGCGGGGCGCTGCTCAGCCACCATTTTCACGAAATCGGGCTGGGCGTGGCGATCCTGATCGGCGTCGTCGCGCTGGTGCGCGGGGCGGTCGATCATGGCTATACGCTGCCGTCGGCGATTGGCGGGCTGGGGCTGGGCGCGATGGCCGGGGCGCTGACGCTCGGGCATCAGGGCGATGAAGTGCTGGTGACGCTGTTCGGCGTCGCGCTGCTCGCCCTTGGCCACGATCTCAACCGCCGCGCCGCGCGCTGAAGGGTTCGCGGCACGCCGGTGCCGCGCTTGCCGTTTCCGGGGCTTGTCCCTAAATCCCTTGGGGTGCGGCCACCGGCCGCCCCGAACGCGGATGCCAGCACGGTTGCCAATGCGATGAACGCCGATACGCCCAAGCCCTCCGGCCATCCGGCCCATGACCATGCCCAGCATCAGGGCGCGGATCTGGTGCAGGCCGCGCGCCGGACGCTGGAAGCGGCGGGTGAGCAGTGGACGGCGATGCGCGAAAGCGTGTTCGCGACGCTGACCGGGTTCGATCGTCCGGCCTCTGCCTATGACATTGCCGATGCGGTGTCCCGCGCCGAGGGGCGGCGGGTGGCGGCCAACAGCGTCTACCGGATTCTCGATCTGTTCGTCGGGGCCAATCTGGTCCGCCGCGTTGAAAGCGCCAACGCCTATGTTGCCAATGCGCATCCGGGCTGCCTGCACGACTGTATCTTCCTGGTATGCGACCAGTGCGGCCAGACGACTCACATCGACGACGATCCCGTCGCCTCCAGCGTGCGGGCGGCCGCCGCGCGCACCGGATTTTCGCCCGAACGGCCGGTGATCGAGGTGCATGGCCGCTGCGCCGATTGCAGCGACGCCTGATCCCGACCTGCTGCCGCCACACCGCCGCCGGTTACTGTCTCCGCCCCGCGCCTGCGCGCCGGCCGGGCGAGGGCGGCGCGCAATCACCTTGCCTCATTCGTAACCAAGCGTAAAAAGAGCCTATGTCCAACCTGCCTGACACGCCCCTGCTCGACACGGTCCCGACACCGGTCGAGCTTCGCAAACTTGCGCCCGCCCAGCTGCGCCAGCTGGCCGATGAGCTGCGCGCCGAAATGATTTCGGCGGTGTCGGTCACCGGCGGCCATCTGGGTGCCGGGCTGGGCGTCGTCGAACTGACGGTCGCCCTGCATTATGTGTTCGACACGCCGCGCGACCGGCTGATCTGGGACGTCGGCCATCAGGCCTATCCGCACAAGATCCTGACCGGGCGGCGCGACCGCATCCGCACGCTCCGCCAGGGCGGCGGCCTGTCCGGTTTCACCAAACGCTCTGAAAGCGAATATGATCCGTTCGGCGCGGCGCACAGCTCGACCTCGATCTCGGCCGCGCTCGGCTTTGCCATCGCAAACAAGCTGGCCGGCCAGCCGGGCAAGGCGATTGCGGTGATCGGCGACGGCGCGATGTCGGCCGGCATGGCCTATGAGGCGATGAACAATGCCAAGCCCGCCGGCAACCGGCTGGTCGTCATCCTCAACGACAATGACATGTCGATCGCCCCGCCGGTCGGCGGCCTGTCCGCCTATCTGGCGCGGCTGATCTCGTCGCAGGAATATATCGGGCTGCGCAACCTCGCCAAGCGCGTGACCCGGCGGCTGCCGCGGCCGTTCCAGCATGCCGCCGCCCGGGCGGAGGAATATGCGCGCGGCATGGCGACCGGCGGCACGCTGTTCGAAGAGCTGGGCTTTTACTATGTCGGCCCGATCGACGGGCATAACCTCGAGCATCTGATCCCGGTGCTCGAAAATGTCCGCGATTCCGACGAGGGACCGGTGCTCGTCCATGTCGTCACGCAAAAGGGCAAGGGCTATGGCCCGGCCGAGGCGTCGGCAGACAAATATCACGGCGTGCAGAAGTTCGACGTGGTGTCCGGCAAGCAGGCGACCGCGCCCGCCGGCCCGCCCAGCTATACCGGCGTGTTCGCCAAGGCGCTGACCGCCGAGGCGGAACGCGACCCGACGATCTGCGCGATCACCGCCGCCATGCCCTCGGGCACCGGGCTGGACAAATTCGAGGCGCGCTTCCCCGACCGCACCTTCGATGTCGGCATCGCCGAACAGCATGCGGTGACCTTTGCCGCCGGGCTGGCGGCGCAGGGGATGCGGCCGTTCTGCGCGATCTATTCGACCTTCCTGCAGCGCGCCTATGACCAGGTGGTCCATGACGTGGCGATCCAGAATCTGCCGGTGCGCTTCGCCATCGACCGTGCCGGGCTGGTCGGCGCCGACGGCGCGACCCATGCCGGCAGCTTCGACATCGCCTATCTGGCGACGCTGCCCAACATGGTCGTGATGGCGGCGGCCGACGAGGTCGAGTTGGTCCACATGGTCCATACCTGCGCCATGTATGACGATGGCCCGATTGCGCTGCGCTATCCGCGCGGCAACGGCGTCGGCCTCGACCTGCCGGCGGTGCCGGAACGGCTGGAGATCGGCCGCGGCCGCGTCGTGCGTCAGGGCAAGACGGTGGCGATCATGTCGCTCGGCACCCGGCTGCACGAGGCGCTGATCGCCGCCGACCGGCTGGAGGCGCAGGGCCTGTCGACCAGCGTCATCGATCTGCGCTTTGCCAAGCCGCTGGACGAGGAGCTGATCCGCAAGACGCTGGCCGCGCACGAAGTGGCGGTGACGATCGAGGAAGGCGCGGTCGGCGGGCTGGGCGCGCATGTGCTGACGCTGGCGAGCGATCTTGGCCTGATCGATGCCGGGCTGAAGCTGCGCACGCTGCGCCTGCCCGACACCTTCCAGGATCATGACAAGCCCGAGCTGCAATATGCCGAAGCCGGGCTGGATGCCGATGCGCTGGTCGACACGGTGCTGAAGGCGCTGCGCAAGAACAGCGTCGGTATGGTCGAGGGCGCGCGCGCCTGAAACGGGGGCGGGGGAGCGAAGGCAGGGCCGCCCGGCGCGGCCCGGCTTGCTCCCCCTGCGCCTTGGCATGCAGCCATTCGCCCTGCGGCGGGGCGAGGAAGCTGACCGTTTAGCTGCCGGTCACGACATCGCCCGCGCCCGCGACCCCGCCAACGCGGGCGCGCAGCTTTTGGGGCGTGTCGACCTCACTTCCCGGCCATAGCCGAACCGCCGGACGCGTCTGTCGTCCGATCGGCGAATATCCCTGCGGCATGCGAAGGGGATCGGCGGGATGGGCGCCACAGCCCGGCCCGGTTTCCGGGTTTCCCTTCGTTCGCGTAACGTCCCGGTCTTGCCGGGCTGCGGTCATGCCATTATCGGCCGGGCGCGCCGTCCGGGGCAGGGCACGGACTGGATAAGGGGAGCATCTATGACCGCGCTTGATGCGCTGACCCAGCCGGTGGTGCTGTTCTTCCTGCTGGGCGCACTGGCCGCGTTCGCGCGCTCCGATCTGGCGGTGCCCGAAGCAGTCGCCAAGGGGCTGTCGCTTTATCTGATGATGGCGATCGGCCTGCGCGGCGGGGCGGAGGTCGCGCATATCGGGGCCAGCCCGCAAATGGGCCTCGCCATGGCCGCGGGCGTAGGCATGAGTTTCCTGCTGCCGCTGCCGGTGTTTTTCCTGCTCCGCGCCGCGGCCCGGCTCGACCGCACCAATGCCGCTGCGGTGGCCGCCCATTATGGCTCGGTCAGCGTCGTGACCTTTGCGACCGGCAGCGAGATCCTGCGCCAGCATGGCCTGCCGGCGGCGGGCTATATGGTCGCGGTGCTGGCGGTGATGGAAACGCCGGCGATCATCACCGGCCTGGCGCTGGCGCGCACCGGGCGCGGCGGGCGCGACGAACTCGCTCCGCGCGGCGGGCTGCTGCACGAAACCTTCCTCAACGGCTCGGTGGTGCTGCTGCTCGGCAGTTTCCTGATCGGGATGCTGGCCGGCGAACATGGGCTGGCGCCGATCCGCCCGGTCTATGACGGGCTGTTCCGCGGGCTGCTGTGCCTGTTCCTACTCGACATGGGGCTGATCGCGGCGCGGCGGCTGATGGACGGGCGGGCGCTGACCGCGCGCACGGTGGCGTTCGCGATCCTGATCCCGATCGTGCAGGGCGCGCTGGGCGTCGCGCTGGGCACGGCGCTCGGCCTTGGGCCGGGGACGAGTGCGCTGCTCGGCATTCTCGCGGGCAGTGCATCCTATATCGCGGTGCCGGCGGTGATGCGCCTGGCGCTCCCGGTCGCCGATCCGGGGCTTTATCTGGGCATGAGCCTGGCCGTGACCTTTCCCTTCAACCTGACTTTGGGCATCCCCTTCTATATCTGGATCGCGGAAAGGCTGGGCGCATGACGGGGATGGTGCGGCGCAGGCGGGTGGAAGTGCTGATCGACGAGCCGTTGCTGCCGGCGCTGGTCGAACTGGCGCAGGCGGCGGGGATCAGCCGTTACACGCTGCTGCCGGCGCTGGGCGGGGCGGGGGCGTTTGGCCGCTGGCGCGACGACCAGCTGTCGGGCGCGACCGGCAAGGTGATGTTCCTCGCCATCACCACGCGCGCGGCGGCGGATGCGTTCGCCGAACGCCTCGAGCCGCTGCTCGACAGCCATAATCTGATGCTGCTGAGCAGCGACGTCGACGTGGTGCGCGGCCCCCGCTTCGGCTGACGGGGCAGGCCGGCGCCGCCCCGATGCTCAGCCCTGTTTGCGGCTGAGCGAGCGCATCGCGTCGTCCAGCCCGGCGAGGGTCAGCGGGAACATCCGCCCGCCGATCAGTTCGCGCATCATCGCGATCGACTGGGAATAGCCCCAATGTTTCTCGGGCACCGGATTGAGCCATGCGGCCGCCGGATAGGTGTTGACCAGCCGCTGCATCCACACCGTGCCCGGTTCCTCGTTGAAATGTTCGACCGAGCCGCCGGGATGGCTGATTTCATACGGGCTCATCGACGCATCGCCGACAAAGATCAGCTTATAGTCATGGCCATATTTGTGCAGCACGTCCCAGGTCGGCGTGCGTTCGGTAAAGCGGCGACGATTGTCTTTCCACACGCCTTCATAGGGGCAGTTGTGGAAATAGAAGAATTCGAGATTCTTGAACTCCGACGTCGCGGCCGAGAACAGTTCCTCGCACAGCTTGATATGCGGGTCCATCGATCCGCCGACATCGAGGAACAGCAGCAGCTTGACGGCATTGTGGCGTTCCGGCCGCATGCGGATGTCGAGCCAGCCCTGACGCGCGGTGCCGTCGATGGTCGCATCGACGTCCAACTCGTCCGCCGCGCCTTCGCGCGCGAACCGGCGCAGGCGGCGCAGCGCGACCTTGATGTTGCGCGTGCCCAGTTCGCGGGTGGAATCGAGATTCTTGAACTCGCGCTTGTCCCAGACCTTGATCGCCTTGCCGTGCCGGCCTTCTTCCTGGCCGATCCGCACGCCTTCGGGGTTATAGCCGTGCGCGCCAAAGGGCGAGGTGCCGCCGGTGCCGATCCATTTGTTGCCGCCCTGATGGCGTTCCTTCTGCTCTTCCAGCCGCGCCTTGAGCGCCGCCATGATCTCGTCCCACGAGCCGAGCTTCTGGATCTCGGCCATCTGCTCGTCGGTCAGATACAGCTCGGCCACCTTGCGCAGCCATTCCTCGGGGATGGCGACGGTCTCGGTGCCATAGCTGGTCTCGATGCCGCGAAACACCTTGCCGAACACCTGATCGAACCGGTCGAGCAGCCCCTCGTCCTTCACATAGGTGGCGCGGGCCAGATAATAGAAATCCTCGGGCCGCTGGCCGATCACGTCGCGGTCGAGCGCCTCGAGCAGCAGCAGATGCTCCTTGAGCGAGGCCGGGATGCCGGCGAGGCGCAGCTCGTCGAGAAAGTTCAGAAACATGGGCAAAGGCTGGCATGGCCAGGCCGCCGGGGCAAGGGGGCGCTCCGCCTGGGCAGGGAGGGCGCCGCCGGGGCAAGGGGGGCGGCGCCGCCGGGGCGGGGGCGCCGGTATCCGGCCCGGTCACAGGGTTAACCGGCGATCAACCCTTGTCGGCTAACGCCCTGAAGATTGGGGTGACACGCCCGGCAACCGGCCGGGAAACGGGGCGAGAACGGGATGATCCAGGGCGCGGTGACGGCGGCTGATCCGGGGGCGATCGACATGGTCGCAAAGTCGTGTGGCGACCTGGCGGTCGGCTGCACGGCGGCGGCGATGCATGTGACGCGGGTGGCCGACAGTCTCAGCCGCCAGATGGCGGTGCTCGACGATCTGGAAAAGGTCACCGCCTCGCTCGAGGCCGATCAGCGCCGCGCCGCCGATTCGACCGACGAGGCGCGGCTGCTGGCCGAAAAGGCGCGCGCGCGGCTGAGCGAGGGGGCGAAGATCATCCGTGGCTCGATGGCCGAGTTCACCGCGCTCACCGAAATGGTCGTGCAGCTGGGCCAGCAGGTGACGAGCTTTGCCGCCGCGATGGCGCAGGTGCAGCGCGTGACCCATGGCATCGATTCGATCGCGCGGACGACCAACATGCTCGCGCTCAACGCCGCCATCGAGGCGGAGCGGGCCGGGGCCGCCGGGCGCACCTTCGCGGTCGTCGCCGCCGAGGTGAAGAAGCTGGCGCAGGACACGCGCGGCGCGACCGAGGAAATCAGCGCCACTATGGGATCGCTCGGCCATGAGGCGGAGCGGTTCATCGCCGAAATCAGCGACGGCGTCGCCAAGAGCCGCGCCGCCCAGTCGAGCTTTGCCGCCGTCAACGACACGCTGGCCGATGTCGCGCGCATCGTCGAGCTGGTCGAGCAGCAGTCGGACGGCATCGCGCGGTCGACCAGCCATATCCATGACAGCGCCATCCGCGTGCGCGACGAGCTGGCCGGCTTTGTCGGCGATGCGCGCACCAACATGGCGCAGCTGCGCGATGCGCAGGCCAAGATGGTCGAGATGGAGCTGAAGTCGAACGACATGTTCAACCAGCTCGTCCATAGCGGCTTTGCGCATGAGGATCAGGCGTTTGTCGAAGTGGCGCTGGCGGCGCGCGACGAGGTGGCGACGCTGATCGAGGCCGCGGTGGCGCGCGGCGAAATCGCCATGGCCGATGTGTTCGATACCGATTACCGGCTGATCCCGGGCTCGGAGCCGGCGCGGTATGACAACCGCTTCGCCGATTTTGCCGATCGCCATATCCAGCCGATCATCGACCGGCTGATCCGTTCGGACCCGCGCATCGAAGGCGTGGTGTGTTCGGACGTCAACGGCTATCTGCCAACGCACGAAAGCCGCCGGTCGCAGCCGCCGCGCCCCGATGATCCGACCTGGAACGAGATCAACTGCCGCAACCGCCGCATCTTCGCCGATTCAGCGACGATGCGCGCGGTGAAGAGCGATGCGCCCTTCCTGATGGCCGTCTATCAGCTCGACCGCGCGCATGATTCGGTGATGGTCAAGGACGTGTTCGTGCCGCTGTGGATCGGCGGCCGCCGCTGGGGCAATTTCGAAATCGCCTATGTGAACGCCTGATATAGAGCGGTGCGGGCCGGGCCGGGCCTGAGCCCGGCCGGCCCTGCCGCCGGCGCGTATTCAGCCTTGCGGGCGGGGCACCTTCAGCCCTGCGGGCGGCCTTGGCGCTTGGCCATGAACGCCAGCCGTTCGAACAGCATCACATCCTGCTCGTTCTTGAGCAGCGCGCCGTGCAGCGGCGGGATCGCCTTGGTCGGGTCGCGGTTCTGCAGCACGTCGAGCGGCATGTCCTCGTTGAGCAGCAGCTTCAGCCAGTCGAGCAGTTCGCTGGTCGACGGCTTTTTCTTCAGGCCCGGCACCTCGCGGATGTCGTAGAAGATGTCCATCGCGCGCTGGACGAGCAGCTTCTGGATGCCGGGGAAATGCACGTCGATGATCGCCTGCATCGTGTCCCGGTCGGGGAATTTGATGTAGTGGAAGAAACAGCGGCGCAGAAATGCGTCCGGCAGTTCTTTTTCATTGTTCGAGGTGATGACGACGATCGGCCGTTCGCGCGCAACGATCGTCTCGCGCGTTTCATAGACATGGAACTGCATCCGGTCGAGTTCGTGCAGCAGATCGTTGGGAAACTCGATATCGGCCTTGTCGATCTCGTCGATCAGCAGCACCGGCAGCTCGGGCGAGTCGAACGCCTCCCACAGCTTGCCCTTGCGGATATAGTTGGAAATGTCGTGCACGCGCGGATCGCCGAGCTGGCCGTCGCGCAGCCGCGCCACCGCGTCATATTCATACAGGCCCTGATGCGCCTTGGTCGTCGACTTGACGTTCCATTCGATCAGCGGCGCGCCCACCGCCTTGGCGATTTCCTGCGCAAGCACGGTCTTGCCGGTGCCCGGCTCACCCTTGACGAGCAGCGGCCGGCGCAGCGTGACCGCCGCATTGACCGCGACCTTCAGATCGTCGGTGGCGACATAATCGCTGGTGCCTTCAAACCGCATTCCCCGCCTCCTGCTGACCGCTTCTGTGTGGCGGCAACAGGGGATAGGTTCCGTTTACGCGAAGGGCAAGCGCGCGATGGTGTCGCGGTGTGACGAGCGTAGTTGATTGGGAAGAACGGCACCGGATGTTTTTGTTTGGGAAGAACGGCACCGGCCCGCACCCCCACCCGGCCTCCCAACGGCAGTATACTATGGGAGGCCGGGTGGGGGTGCGGGCCGGTGCCGCCCGTGCGGCGTAAGCCGCACAGCAAACAACCCGGTGCCGCCCCCGCGCCGAAAGGCGCGCAACGGACAAACCCGGCGCGAGCCCCACCACAAACAACCCCAAAAAACCTCAGGCCGCGAGCCGCGCCCGCGCTGCGCGGCGCGCTTCGAGCAGGTCCCACAGGCCGCGATGCTGGGCGAGGATCTGCTGCGCGCCAAAGCCCATGGCGCGTTCAAGCGCCGGGGTTTCGGCAAAGGCCATGGCAACGGTGCGCGTCTCCGCCTCCAGCGGCAGCCGGGCCGGCGCGATGTCGAGCATCGCACGCTGGGCTGCCGCATCGAGCACGCGGCGCACCGCACGCCAGTCGAGCGCCAGCGCGAACGCCGCCCCCAGCGCACAGCCCTGCCGGTCGGACATGGACAGCATTTCAAGCGCATGGCGCTGTTGCAGCACCGCGGCCTCGCTTTCGGCCTGGCCGGGCGTGCTCGGCAGCGGGCCGACCGCGACCGCGATGCGGGTGAGCAGCGCGCGTTCGGCGGCAAAGGCATCGCGCGCATCGGCCAGCCAGCCAAGGGCGGCGGGATGGGTGGTCCGGGTCGCGGGGGGGGGGGGGGGGGGGG
>NZ_JAPFGX010000010.1:0-74321 GCF_059803575.1 Sphingomonas sp. URJC2 | reverse complement strand
CGGCAGCGCCACGCGGATTCGCCACGATGGACGGCGCTGGCGGCGGCAAGGCGGCCGCCGTCCCGGCCTGCCCGCCCCCCGGCGTCAGCGGCCGGACGGTCGCGACCAGCCGCGTCCACAGCGCCTGTTCCTCAGCGCTGAGCGGCCGCATCGCCCGCCCGGTCGCTGGTCATATCGAGCGCCCGGGCGCGCGCCAGGCTGCCCCTGGGCAGCAGCAGCAGCGCCCGGCCGCGTGCCGACATGCCGCCGGCAATCTCCGCCGCGCGCGCGCCCGCGCCCCAGAAGCTGTCGAACCGGTTCGCGCCCTTGATCGCGCCGCCGGTATCCTGTGCGATCCACAGGCCGTTCGCTTCCCCCCGGTCAACCGCCAGATGCACGGGCGCGCCCAAGGGCACGAAGCGCGGATCGGCGGCCAGCGTCGTCTCCGGCGTGACCGGCAGGCCGAGCGCGCCGAGCGGCCCCGGCCCGGTCAGCTCGCGGAAGAACACATAGGACGGGTTTTCGCGCATCAGCGCGGTGCCGGCCGCGCCATTGGCGGCGATCCATGCCGAAATGCCCTGCATCGTCGCCTGCCCCGGCCCAAGCAGCCCGCGCTGGCGCAGCAGCGCGCCGATGCCGACATAATCATGGCCGTTCTGCCCAGCATAGCCGATGCGCACGATGCTGCCATCGGGCAGGCGCAGCCGCCCCGACCCCTGCACCTGAAGGAAGAACAGAGCGACCGGATCCGCCGCCCAGCCAATCTCCAGCCCCTTGCCGGCCAGCGCGCCCTGCTCGATCGCGGTGCGGTCGAAATAGGGGACCAGCCGGCCATTCTCCACCCGCCCCCGGATCGTGCGGCCGGCCAGGCTTTTGGCGAATGCGCCCAGATCAGCCTCGATCAGGTCGGGCGGGCGGCGATAAATGGGGGTGCGATAGTCCGGCCCGGCGGTGCGCGCGGCGGCGATTTCCGGCTCATAATAGCCGGTGACGAACGCCCGCCCGTCGCCAACCGTCACGGTTTCAAAGCTGTCGGCAAAAAAGCCGGTGGCCGAGGTCGCACGCTCTGCCGCGGCGCACACCCCGGTCCAGTCCAGCCCGGGAATGCCCGCGGCCGCCTGACGCCTGACCAGCGAGGGGCAGGACAGGCGGAAGGCCGCCAACGCCCGTTCCGCGCCGGCGGCATCCAGCCCGATTTCTGCAACCGGCGGGCCGGCGCTCAGCCCGGCGGCCCAGGCGCTGGCCGGGGGTGCCTTGGGCGGCGGTGGGGACGGGCTGACGGTCGGGACTGGGGCCGGGGGCACGGCCGGCGGGGCCGGCGCACGCGGCCCGGAAACACAGGCGGACAGCGCGAGCGCTGCCGCCAGCACCGGAGCGATGTTGAGACGGGGGGCAACCGGCGCAGCGATTGCCGCCGCCCCGGCGCGGGGCATCACGCGGCCTCGTCGGTTTCGACGAGCAGCCAGTTGGGATCGTTGCTGCGCAGCGTGCGGCTGAACGTCCACACATCCTCGGTCGACACCGCATCGGTCAGCGATCCGGCAATGACCTCGCCGTTGGTGTCGCGCGTCACGGCCGCGATATCGGCGCTGAACGCGATGGTGACGAAGGCCTGCCGCCCTTCAACCCGGGCGGCGGTGATGACCGCGCGTTCGATCGACACCAGCCGGTTGTCGAGCACCTCGCCCGCCTCGGCGCGGGCGGCGATCGCCTGGGCAAACGCCTCGCGCACATCGTCGCCGGTCAGCCAGGCCAGCTGGTCGGTGTCGCCGCGCCAGAACGCCTCCAGGATCATCCGATAGGCACCCTTGGCGCCTTCGAGGAACCGTCCGACATCAAAGCCGGAGTCACTCTGCACGATCTGACGCACGCCGGCAGCGGCACCCGGCGCGATCATCGAGTCGGTCGGCAGCGCCGGTTCGGCGGGAGCATCGGGCAGCGCGCGCGCGGCGGGATGCGCGACCACGCGCTCGTCGCTGGGCTTGGGCGGCAGCGCCTGTTCATGGCCGCTGCGTTTGCCGAGCACCATATACAGCCGGAGCGCGAGAAATGCCGCCACCATGGCAAGAAGGACGATCCCGACCACCAAACCTCCCAAATCACTGCGCCCGAACATAGGCATGTCGGCCCGCCGTTTCAAATGGCAGCGCGGGCGGGCACCCGGCAGCCGCGCGCGCCGCCCCGGGGCGGCTTGCTTGAACTGAACGGCAGTGCCTGCTACGCGCCCGCGACGTTTGGCGCCAGCGCCAAATCCATTCACCGCGCGGCCCCGATGCCAGATGGCACGCCGACAGACAAAGGCTTGAGAGACGATGACCGACGAAACCAGCGCCACGCCCGAACAGGATTTCGCCAATGGCGCGGACACCCAGCCCCAGGTCGGCATCATCTCGCAATATGTGAAGGATTTCTCGTTCGAGAATCCGAACGCGCCCAATGTCTATCAGTGGCAGGGCCAGCCGCAGATCGACGTCCAGTTCAACATCGGGTCAAACAAGATCGCCGACGACGTCTATGAAGTCGTGATCAAGATCGATGTGAAGGCGGTGTCGGCCGACCGCACGGCGTTTCAGGTCGAGCTGGCCTATGCCGGGCTGTTCGGCATCCGCAACGTGCCGGAAGAGCAGATCCAGCCTTTCTGCTATGCCGAAGCGCCGCGCCTGATCTTCCCCTTCGCCCGCCGCATCCTGGCCGATGCCGTGCGCGATGGCGGCTTCCCGCCGCTGATGCTCGAGCCGATCGATTTCGCCGGCCTTTATGTGCAGCAGGCGCAGGCGCAGCTCGCCCAGAGCCAGCCGGCCGGCGAGGCCTGATCCGGCAGCGCCCGGCAGGGCTGCGACCATGAATCTGGTCAGGGCGATCGGCACGATCGGCGGCATGACGATGGTCAGCCGCATCGCCGGTTTCGCGCGCGAAATGCTGATGGCGCGGATCATGGGCGCATCGGGGGCGGCCGATGCGTTTCTGGTCGCCTTCCGCCTGCCCAACACCTTTCGCCGGTTGTTCGGCGAAGGCGCGTTTTCGGCCGGGTTCGTGCCGCTGTTTTCCAAGCGCCTGCACGGCGAAGGCGGGATCGAGGATGCCCGCGCCTTTTCCGAAGAGGTGCTGGCGGTCTTCCTGCCCAGCCTGATGCTGTTCACTCTGGTGTTCGAGCTGGCGATGCCGCTGTTCGTCGCGGCCATCGCCTCGGGCTATGTGGGGGTGAAGTTCGACCTGACGGTCACCCTCACCCGCATCACCTTTCCCTATCTGCTGCTGATCAGCCTGGTTTCGCTGTTCTCGGGCGTGCTCAACTCGCTGACGCGCTTTGCGGCGGCAGCCTTTGCGCCCGCGCTGCTCAACGTCGCGATGGTGGCGGCGCTGCTGATCGTGCCCGAAGGCGGGGTGGCGACCGCGCATGCACTGGCCTGGGGCGTGGTGGCGGGCGGCGTGCTGCAAATGGCGCTGATGTGGAACAGCGCGCGCCGGGCGGGGATTTCGCTCAGGCTCAGGCGGCCGCGGCTGACGCCGGGGGTCAGGCAGTTTTTCGTCGTCGTGATCCCGGCGACGCTGGGCGCAGGCGTCTATCAGGTCAGCCAGCTGATCGACACTTTCTTCGCCACCCGCCTGCCCGAAGGGTCAATCAGCTATCTGAACTATGCCGACCGGCTCAATCAGCTGCCGCTGTCGGTGATCGGCACGGCGCTTGGCACCGCGATCCTGCCCCAGATCAGCCGGATGATCGCCGAGAACCGCCCCGACGAAGCGGCGGGCGTGCAGTCGCGGGCGGTCGAGCTGGCGATGCTGCTGTGCGTGCCGGCCTTTCTCGCGCTTGCTGCCGTTGCCGAGCCATTGATCGCCGCGCTGTTCCAGGGCGGCAGGTTCACGGCCGAGGATGCGCGAGTCACCGGCATGACGCTGGCGATCATCGCCGCCGGCCTGCCCGCTTATGTGCTGGTCAAGGTCATCACCCCCGGCTTTTATGCGCGGCAGGACACGGCCACCCCGGTCAAGACGGCGGTGATCGTGCTGGTCGCCAACATCGTCCTCAACTTCGCGCTGATCCCGGCATTCGGGATTTACGGGCTGGCGGCGGCGATCGCGCTGTGTTCCTGGCTCAACTGCGCGATGCTCTACATCGTGCTGCGCGCGCGCGGGCATTTCCGCATCGAACCATGGCTGTGGGGGCGCATCGCCCGCCAGCTTGTCGCCGGCGCGCTGATGGTCGCCGCGCTGATCGGCATGAAGCTGCTGCTCGCCGACTTTTTCGCCGGATCGACCGGGCGGCGGCTGATTGCGGTGGTGGCGCTGTGCGGCACCGGCGGCATCGTCTATTTCGGCACCGCGCTGCTGATCGGCGGCATGGACAGACAGGGACTGGCGCTGATCCTGCGCCGCAAAAGGAAAGCATGATGCGGATCGTCTCGGGCATCCAGCCCACCGGCAAGCTCCATCTCGGCAATTATCTGGGCGCGATCCGCAACTGGGTGCGGATGCAGGACGAAAATGCGGCGGCAGGCGGCGAGACTTTGTTCTTCCTCGCCGATCTGCATTCGCTGTCCGACCACATCCCCGCCGACACGCGGCGCGAGGGGGTGCGCGAAATGGCTGCGGCGCTGATCGCCGCCGGCGTCGATCCGGCGCGCGCGATCCTGTTCAATCAGGCGCGGGTGCCCGCCCATGCCGAGCTGTGCTGGCTGCTCAACGGCACCGCGCGCATGGGCTGGCTCAACCGCATGACCCAGTGGAAGGACAAAGCGGGCAAGAACCGCGAAGGCGCGTCGGTCGCGCTGTTCGACTATCCGGTGCTGCAGGCGGCCGATGTGCTCGTCTATCAGGCGACCCATGTGCCGGTGGGCGAGGACCAGAAACAGCATCTGGAGCTGGCGCGCGACATTGCGACCAAGTTCAACACCGATTTCGGGGTCGAGCTGTTTCCCCTGCCCGATCCGATCATCCCGCCGGCCGCCGCGCGGATCATGTCGCTCCGCGACGGGACGGCCAAGATGTCCAAGTCCGATCCCTCGGACATGGCGCGGATCAACCTGGCCGATGACGATGACCTGATCGCCCAGAAGATCAAAAAGGCCAAGACCGATCCCGAGCCGCTGCCCGGCGAGGCGGCGGGGCTGGAGGCGCGGCCCGAGGCGCGCAATCTGGTCGGCATCTATGCCGCCCTTGCCGATCAGAGCGTCGATCAGGTGCTGGCGCGGTTCGCCGGCCATGGATTCGGCGCGTTCAAGCCGGCGCTGGCCGAGCTGCTGGTCGAAACGCTGCGCCCGATTCGCGACCGCTTCGTCGATCTGAAGGACGATCATGCGGCGATCGACCGGGTGCTGGCCGACGGGGCCGAACGCGCCGCCGCACTCGCCGCGCCGACGCTCGCTGCTGCCTATCAGGCGCTCGGCCTGTTCCGCTGACCGGGGTGATGCGCGCGGGTGCGGCGGCTTGACCCGTTCGTGCGTTCAACCGACATTCAGCCATTCCGGGCAAAGATCGGGATATAAGAAGGCAACAGAGCATAAAGGGTCCTTCGATGTCGGCGACGAGGAAGATCATGTTGGCGGCAGCCCCGGTGGCGCTTCTGGCGCTTGGCGGTTGCGCGCAGAGTTTCAATGCCAAGGTCAACCGGTTCGCGGCGCTGCCGCCGCCCGCACAAGGCCAGAGCTTTGTCATCAAACCCGCCGATCCCAAGCTGGAAGGCGGGCTGGAGTTTCGCAGCTATGCTCAGCTGGTCGCGCGCGAGCTGGAACGCTTCGGCTATCGCGAGGCGACGGGCGGCGCAGCCAATCTGACCGTCACGCTCGATTACGGCGTCGACAATGGCCGTGAACGCATCACCAGCACGCCGGGTTTCGGCGGCTTTGGCGGTTTCGGCGGCTGGGGCGGTGGCTGGGGCGGCTGGGGCTGGGGCGGCGGCTGGGTCGACCCGTTCTGGGGTCCGGGCTTCGGGCCGGGCTTTGGCGGCGGCTGGGGCGCGGATGTCCGCAGCTACACCATCTACAACAGCCAGCTGCGGATGGAGATGACCGAGGCCGGCGGCCAGCGCGTGTTCGAGGGCACGGCGCGGGCGGTGTCGCGCAGCGACGATCTGCCCTATCTGGTCCCCAATCTCGTCCAGGCGATGTTCACCGGCTTCCCCGGCAATTCGGGCGAGACGGTGACGATCAAGATCCCGCCCAAGAAAAAGTAACGCCGTGGCCTGCCATCGTCCGGGGCGATGTAATGGACGATCGGAAAAAATGGGCTGATCGAAAAAAAAGGGCCGCTGCCTTCGCGGATGAAGGCAGCGGCCCTTTTTTGTCGCGGGTGCCCGCCGTCCGGGCCGGGATCAGGCCTCGAGCTGGCGGATCAGCGCGCGCACATCGGCGTCGAGATCGGCGTCCTGGCCGCGCAGCTTTTCGATCTGCTTGACCGCATGGATGACGGTGGTGTGATCGCGCCCGCCAAAGCGGCGGCCGATTTCCGGCAGCGAGCGCGGGGTCAGCCGCTTGGCCAGATACATGGCGATCTGGCGCGGGCGCGCGACCGCACGGGCGCGGCGCGCCGACACCATTTCCGCCTGGCGCATCCCGTAATGCGCCGACACGGCGCGCTGGATCTCATCGATGGTGATGCGCCGGGTCGATGCGTTGAGCATCTCGCCCAGCACTTCCTGCGCGAATGCAAGGTCGATCACCCGCTCGTTGAGCAACGCATAGGCGGTCAGCCGGTTAAGCGCGCCTTCAAGCTCGCGGATGCTGGTCTGGATGCGCGCGGCGAGCAGCTCGGCGACCTGATCGGGCATGGCGACATCGGCCATGCCGGCAAGCTTGGCCCGCACCACCGCCAGCCGCAGCGCATAGCCGGCCGGCTTGATATCGACCACCAGCCCGCTGCCCAGCCGCGACAGGATGCGCGTTTCGACCCCGTCCAGCGCCTGGGGCGCGCGGTCGGCGGAAATCACCACCTGCCGCCCGGCGGCCATCAGCTCGTTCAGCGTGTGCAGAAACTCTTCCTGCGTCGATCCCTTGCCGGCGATGAACTGGATATCGTCGATCATCAGCAGATCGGCCGAGCGCAGCCGCTGCTTGAACGACAGGGTGTCGCGGTCGCGCATCGCCGAGACGAAATCGACCATGAACTTTTCGGCCGACATGAACAGGATGGTCGCACCGGGCATGCGCGCGCGGAATGCCGCGCCGATCGCGTTCATCAGATGCGTCTTGCCCTGGCCGGTGCCCGAATGAATGTAGAGCGGGCTGAACCGCAGCTCGCCGGCGGCCAGTGCACGAGCGGCGTTGAACGCCATCCGGTTTTCATCGCCGACGACGAATCGCTCGAAGCTCTGCCGGGGATCGAAGGCCGGGTGGACCGCCGGGGCCGCCGCCTGATTGGCCGCCGGTTCGGCTTCGTCGCGCGGGTAGAGACGGGTGACGACATCGGTCGGCGCGACATCGATCCGCACCTCGCGCACGCCGGGCAGCGCCGCGCGCCATGCCAGCGTCAGCCGGTCGGCATAATGGGCGCGCACCCAGTTCGCCATGAACTCGGTCGGCACGGTCAGGCGGACCTGATCGCCGGCCTCGCTGACATCGGCGAGCATGATCGGCTTCAGCCAATGATCGAACAGCCGCGCCCCGCAATCGCGCTTCAGCCCGTCCCGGATGCGCCCCCAGGCGGTCGTGATCTGTTCGCCACGTTCCATCTGTTCCTGTTCCCGCATCCGCATCTGCGCCATCTGGCCTCCCCTTGCTGGCGGCACCCGCTTGCAGGGGCCGCCAACCGGCCGCACCCCGCAATCCGCCCCATATTCCTGCCCCGCCCGGCGCCGGGCCGCATTCGACCCCGCCAATATCCGCCCGGCGCGCACGAACCTGCCGCCAAGGCCGGGGCCTTGCCGCAAGGACATCCACGAGGACTGATACCGCGCCCCGATTCGAGCGCCGGAGACCGAGTTTTAGGGGCCGGATCGCGAGTCGATCAAGGCTGGTGCCGTCAATATTCGGAAATAATCCCCGTTGACTCGCAAAACCGCCATTTTTCCACAGGGCCAAGCAAGGCTCTGTTTTTACGGTATTTTTCGCGATTAACCCAGATCAATCACCACACGAATCAAGGCGATACCGTCACTTAGCCGTCACATCTGTGAAACAAACAGCAAGACCCGCCGGACGCGGGGCGTCCGGCGGGCCGATCATGCCGTCAAGTCGGGAAATGGCGCGCTCAGGCGAGCGCGGCAATCCGCTTGTTCAGGCGCGAAAACTTGCGCGCCGCGGTGTTCTTGTGGAGCACGCCCTTGGCGACGCCCCGGGCCAGCTCGGGCTGGACGGCCGCAATCGCCTGCGCCGCCGCCGTCTTGTCACCCGAAGCGATCGCCGCCTCGACCTTCTTCACGAAGGTGCGGATACGGCTGATGCGCGCGTGGTTGATGTCCGCGCGACGGGCGTTGCGACGGATGCGCTTCTTTGCTTGCGGCGTATTCGCCATCGAAATCCTCGAGCTCGGTTTGAATAAAAAAGGCGCGACAGTCGTGCCGCGACCCGAAGGCCAGCCCCTTAGCCAAGAGGCGGCCCCGGGTCAACTGCAGTCAGTGGCCCCCAGCCTCAATCGGCAAGGGCAAGCGCTTCGTAACGCGCCAGATGATGGTCGACCGAGCCGAACTGCCCCTCGATCATCGTCGCGCGCTTGAAATAATGGCCGATCGCCAGCTCGTCGGTGATGCCGATGCCGCCATGGATCTGCACCGCGCTCTGGCCGGTGAAGCGCAGCCCGCGCCCGATCCGGGCCTTGGCCTGGCTCACCGCCGCACTCCGCTCGGCCGCCGACAGGCCAAGCCGCAGCGTCGCCATCAGCGTCATCGACACCGCCTGCTCGACCTCCATGAACATGTCGACCAGCCGGTGCTGGAGCACCTGGAAATCGGCGATGGCGCGGCCGAACTGCTTGCGCTGCTTGGCATAGTCCATCGTGCCGGTGTGCAGGCGGCGCATCACGCCGGTGGCCTCGGCGCACAGCGCGGCGACCGCCTCGTCGACCACCTGCTCGATCAGCGGCAGGGCATCGCCCTCCCCGCCCAGCAGCGCCTCGGCCCCGACCGCGCACTGTTCGAAATACACCTCCGACGCGCGGAAGCCGTCGACGGTCGGATAATCGCGCCGGACGATGCCGGGGCGGTTCGCCTCGATCAGGAACAGGCCGATGCCGTCGGCATCGCGCTGGCCGCCGCCGGTGCGCGCGGTGACGAGCAGATGCGTCGCCCAGGGCGCGCCATAGACGACCGCCTTATGGCCGTTGAGCACCCAGCCGGCCCCGTCGCGGCGCGCGGTGGTGCGCAGGTTCGACAGCTCGTACCGCCCCTGCGGCTCGGCATAGGCAAAGGCGATGACGGCTTCGCCGGCGATGATCTGCGGGATGACCGAATCGGCCACCGCCCCGCCCACCGCCTTGAGCGCGCCGCCGCCGATCACCACGGTCTGGAGATAAGGCTCGATCGAAATCGCTTCGCCCAGCTGCTCCATCACGATCATATTCTCGACCGCGCCGCCGCCCAGGCCGCCATGCGCCTCGGCAAAGGGCGCGCCCAGAATGCCAAGCTCGGTCGCCAGCGCGCGCCAGATGCCAGGATCGCGCCCGGCCTCGCCGGCGATCCATTTGCGGCGGGTGTCGAAATCGTAATTGTCCGCCAGATAGCGCGCGAGCGTGTCGCGCAGCATCTGCTGCGTCTCGTTGAAGCTGAAATCCATGTTGATCCTCTCACGCGCCCCGCCCGGCCGTTGCCGGGCGGGACGATTCTGTCGTTCCGGTTCGGCTCAGAGGCCCAGCACCATCTTGGCGATGATGTTGCGCTGGATCTCGTTCGAGCCGCCATAGATGCTGGTCTTGCGGCCGTTGAAATAGGTCGGCGCGGCGCGGTGCGCATAATCCGGGCCGATCGGCGTTGCATTGTCGCCGGTCGGGAAGCCCCGGAAATAGGGCGCGCCATAATGGCCGACCGCCTCGAGCGCGAGCTCGGTCAGGCGCTGCTGGATCTCGGTGCCCTTGATCTTGAGCAGCGAGGATTCCGGCCCCGGCCCGCGCCCCGCCGCCTCGGAGGCAAGCGTGCGCAGCTCGGTGAACTCGAGCGCGGTCAGATCCATTTCCAGCTCGGCGATCTTGCGCTTGAAGAAGGCGTTGGCGATCAGCGGCCGGTCGCCGTCCATCTCCGACCGGGCGATGGTCTTGATCCGCTCCACCCCGCGCTTCGACCGCGCGACCCCGGCAATGCCGGTGCGTTCATGGGCCAGCAGGAACTTGGCGCAGGTCCAGCCCTTGTTTTCCTCATAGATGCGGTTTTCGACCGGCACGCGCACGTCTTCGAGCCACACCTCGTTGACTTCATGCTCGCCGCCCAGCGTGATGATCGGCCGCACGGTGATGCCCGGCGTCTTCATGTCGATCAGCAGGAACGAAATGCCTTCCTGCTGCTTGGCGTCGGGATCGGTGCGGACGAGGAAAAAGCCCCAATCGGCATGCTGGGCCAGCGTCGTCCAGGTCTTCTGCCCGTTGACGATATAATGGTCGCCGTCACGCACCGCGCGGGTGCGCAGCGAGGCGAGGTCGGACCCGGCACCCGGTTCCGAATAGCCCTGGCACCACCAGTCATCGCCCGACAGGATGCGCGGCAGGAAGCGCGCCTTCTGCTCGGCAGTGCCGAAGGTGTAGATCACCGGGCCGACCATGTTGATGCCAAAGGGCATGATCGGGATGGTGTCGGCACGCGCCAGTTCTTCCGACCAGATGTAACGCTGCGTCGTCGTCCAGCCGGGGCCGCCATATTGGGTCGGCCATGCCGGGGCGACCCAGCCTTTCTCCGCCAGGATCCGGTGCCAGGCCAGAAAATCCTCTTTGGCCAGTTCCTCGCCCTCATCGGCTTTCGCGCGCAGATGCGCGGGATAGTTCGCGGCGATGAAGGCGCGGGCCTCCTCGCGGAATGCGATGTCGGCGGGGCTGAACTCCAGGTCCATATCTCTCTCCTTCCAGGCGCCCCTTGTATCGCCGCGCTTACGTTAACGGCAAGCGGGAAGAGCGGACCGTTACGGTATCCGCGGCTCGCCCCGGGGCGGCGCCGGGACGGAAGGCGGCCGGCGCGATTCGGCCGGTGATTCGTCGGCCGGTCCGGGCGCGGCATCGCCGTCCGGCCCGGCCGTTACGGTGACGCCATCGGCATCGATGGTGACGCCCAGATCGACGGGATCGAGATCGATGTCGATCGTCATGTTCGCGGCGTCGACGAGCGCGTCGACCGGGTCGATCAGATTTTCCGGCTCCTCCTCCGGCTGGGGCGCGAGCGCCGCGCCGTCGATGGCGCTGGCCATGAAATCGGCCCAGGCCCGGGCCGGCGCGCCGCCGCCCGAAATGCCGGGGATCGGCCGGTTGTCGTCGCGCCCGACCCAGACGCCGACGACCAGATCGCCGGCAAAGCCGACAAAGATCGCATCGCGCGCATTCTGGGTGGTGCCGGTCTTGCCGAACGCATCGATGGACAGGGCCGCGCGCCGCCCGGTGCCGCTGTCGACCGCCGCCGCCAGCAGGTCGAGCAGCATGTCGCGCTCGCGCTGGCCGAGCTTGCCGGGCCGGTTCCACACCGCGCTCAGCCACCCTTCCTCGGTCCGGGGCAGGCCATAGGGCGTGACCGGCATGGCATTGCCCGCGACCGCGGCATAAGCGCCGGTCAGTTCGATAAGCGTCACCCCCGAAGTGCCGAGTGCGAGGCTGGGCTGGTCGCCCAGCGGGCTGGTGATGCCCAGATCGCGCGCCGCCTTGATCACGGCGCGCCGCCCGACCCGATCGGCCAGCCGCGCGGCGACAACATTGCTCGACAGCGCAAAGGCCTGGCGCAGCGTGATGCGCCCGCGATAACGGCCGTCATTGTTGGTCGGCGACCAGCCATCGATGGTCACCGGGCTGTCATCGACCAGTGTGTCCGGGGTCATGCCCGCGCGGATCGCCGCCAGATAGACGAACAGCTTGAAGGTCGAGCCCGGCTGGCGGCGCGCCTGGGTGGCGCGGTTGAACGGGCTTTCGGCATAGCTGCGCCCGCCGACCATCGCCACCACCTGCCCGTCGGGGCGCATCGCGACCAGCGCCATCTGCGTGCCGGCGACCGCATTCTGGCGCACCACCCGTTCGGCAATGCGCTGCAACCGCCGGTCGAGCGTCGTACGGATCACCTGCCGCTCATAGACAGCGCCCGCCTGATCGCGCGCGGCGGGCAGCACCCAGTCGGCAAAATAGGTGCCGCCCGGCATCTGCCGCTCGCGCGTCGGGCGCAGGCGGATCGGCTGGGCGGCGCGCGCCTGAGCCTCGGTGATCGCGCCGGTTTCGACCATCGCCCCAAGCACCAGCCGCGCCCGCGCCCGCGCCCCGGCAAGATTGCGCGTCGGCGCAAGCCGCGACGGGGCCTTGACCAGCCCGGCCAGCATCGCCGCCTCGCCCACGGTCAGCCGTTCGACATCGCGGCTGAAATAATGGCGGGCGGCGGCGCGCAGGCCATAGACATTGTCGCCGAAATAGACGTTCGACAGATAGCGTTCGAGGATCTGGCCCTTGGTCAGCCATGCCTCCAGCCAAAAGGCGATCAGCATTTCCTGCGCCTTGCGGCCGAAGCGGCGTTCGTCGCTGAGGAACGCGACCTTGGCGAGCTGCTGGGTGATGGTGCTGCCACCCTCGCGCACCCCGCCCGCCACCAGATTGCGCCAGGCGGCACGGGCGATGCCCCAGGGATCGACCCCCCAATGATCGTAGAAGCGCCGGTCCTCGATCGCCATGAACGCGCCCGCGACATGCGGCGGCAGCTTGGCCAGCTCGACCGGGGCGGCGATGATCGCGCCCTTGGCGGCAATGGGCGTGCCGTCGCTTGCGGCAAGCGTGATGCTGGGCGGCGAAATCGGCTCCAGAGAGCGCGACAGTGGGGCCGTCACCGACAGCCAGATCGCGGCGGCAATGACCAGCAGCAGCAGCGCCAGCAGCTGCCGCCAGAAGCGCAGCAACAGCCTGAACGGCCAGAACAGGCGACGCCGGGGGCGCTGTGCGGACGCATCGGGGGCGCCGGCATCGTCCGGCCAGCCATCATCCACTATGATCGGCTCGCGCTCAGCATCCTCGTCGCGCATTCCGGCCCTCATCCTGCCCGCTCTTGCCGTGCGGCTTATGTCCGCACCGCCTGTTATACGACCCTAATACAGCGGCACGCGCCCTGCCCCAAATGCTTTTGCGCGCCCCCGGCCATGGGGGCCGGGAGCGCGCACAAGGTCAGGCATGCCGGCATGCTTCTGGCGACGCATGGGCAACCGGTTGTCAGCCGACGATTTCTTCCGGCTTGAAGAAGAACGCGATTTCGATCGCGGCATTTTCGTCCGAATCCGACCCGTGGACCGAGTTCGCTTCGATCGATTCGGCCAGTTCCTTGCGGATCGTGCCCGGCTCGGCATTGGCAGGGTTGGTCGCGCCCATGATCTCGCGGTTGCGCGCGACGGCGTTTTCACCCTCGAGCACCTGCACCACGACCGGGCCGGAAATCATGAACGACACCAGGTCGTTGAAGAACGGGCGTTCCTTGTGGACGGCGTAAAAGCCCTCGGCCTGTTCGCGGGTCATGTGGATGCGCTTGGAAGCGACGACGCGCAGGCCGGCGTCTTCCAGCATCTTGGTGACCGCGCCGGTCAGGTTGCGGCGCGTGGCATCGGGCTTGATGATCGAAAAGGTGCGGGTCGCGGCCATGGCCGTCTGGCTCCGTTCTTAAACTGGTTGGGGGATGCGGCGCTCCCCTAATCGCAGATTGTGACAGGCGCAAGTTCGGGCGGGATAAGCGGACGGTTCGCAGATAGCTGTTACGTGGCGGCGAGGTTTTTTTTGTGGCGCGCCTTGCGGCGCGCGACAATCAACCCGCCTGCACCCAGCGTCCGTCACCGTCCTGCCGCCAGAACCGGCGTTCGGCATCGGGCGTGGCGGCAAGGCCGCGCCACGCCGCGCGCGCCGCGTCGATCGCGGCATCGTCGAACAGATGGAAGGCGCGCGCAAAGCCGAGCGCGGCGTCGCGCCACTGGCCGTCGATCAGCGCGACATGATCGGCGCGGTTGCGCGGCTCCGCCTCGGCGGCGATCAGCACCGGCTGGGCGGCATCATCGCCGGCACCTGCCTGGGCATGGGGCAGGAAGCTGTCGGGGGCATAGGTCCACAGCGCCCGGTCGATCAGCGCGCGCTGGGCCGGATCGGCGCTGACGATCAGCAGCCGCCCGCCCCCGGCCAGCACCCGCTCGGCGATCCGCGGCAGCACGGCGGCGACCGGGCTGGCCTGAAGATGATAGAAATCGATCTTCATGCCCGTCCCCGCCGCGCCGATAACCGCTGCTGCCGTCACCCTTCGTGCCGGGCGACGAACCGGTCGAGCAGGCGGACGCCGAATCCGGTCGCCCCCTTGTCCCACACCGCGCCGGGCTTGTCGGCCCAGACCATGCCGGCAATGTCGAGATGCGCCCAGCGCACGCCATCGTCGATGAAGCGCTGGAGGAACTGGGCGGCGGTGATCGATCCCGCACCGCGCGGGCCGATATTCTTCATGTCGGCAATCGGGCTGTCGATCAGCTTGTTGTACGCCTCCGACAGCGGGAAGCGCCACAGCGGGTCGCCCGCCTCGCGCCCGGCGGCGAGCAGCGCATCGGCAAGCCCGTCGTCATTGGCGAACAGCCCGGCATGTTCGTTGCCGAGCGAGATGATCATCGCGCCGGTCAGCGTCGCCAGATCGACGATGGTGCGCGGCTTGTGGGTGCGCTGCACCCAGGTCAGCACATCAGCGAGCACCAGCCGCCCCTCGGCATCGGTGTTCAGAATCTCGATGGTCTGGCCCGACATGCTGCGGACGATGTCGCCCGGCCGCTGGGCATTGCCGTCGGGCATGTTCTCGACCAGCCCGACCACGCCGACGACATGCGCGCGCGCCCGGCGCAGCGCCAGCGTCTTCATCGCCCCGGCGACCGCCCCGGCCCCGCCCATGTCCCATTTCATGTCTTCCATGCCCGGGCCGGGCTTGAGCGACAGGCCGCCCGAATCGAAGGTCACGCCCTTGCCGACAAGCGCGATCGGCTCGGCCACCGTGCCGCCGGTCCCGTCCCAGCGCATCGCCAGCAGCCGCGCGCCGCGCGCCGACCCCTGATTGACGCCGAGCAGCGCGTGCATGCCGAGCGCGCGCATCTGATCGTCGTCGAGCACGGTGATCTCGACGCCCAGATCGGCGAGGTGGCGGCAGCGTTCGACAAAGCTTTCGGGATAGATGACGTTGGGCGGCTCGCTCACCAGCTCGCGGGTCAGCGCCATGCCGTCGACCACCGCCTGATGCCGAGGCCAGGCCGCCCCGTCGCCGATCACCACCAGCTCGTCGAGCGTCTTTTGCTGCTTGGCCGGCAGGCGGGTGCGATAGGTGTCGATCCGCCAGCCGCGCAGCGCCGCCCCCGCGGCCAGCCGCGCAAGCTGTTCCGCGCCGGCGCTGATTCCCGCCGGATCGACGACCAGGGTGCGCGTGCCCGATGTCAGCAGCCGCGCGGCCAGGGCCCCGCCCGCTTTGTCGTAATCGGCCAGCTCACCGCGCCCGACCCCGACCAGCAGGATGCGGCGCACGCCGCCTTCATCGGCGAACAGCTCGGCCACGGCCCCGGCCTCGCCCTCGAATCGCTGGGCACGGGCGGCATCGCGCAGCAGCTGCGCATTGGCCGCCGACACCAGCCCCGCGCCCGGTTCCCCGCCCTGCGCCACCGGCAGCGCCAGATCATAATGTCCCTCGGGCCGGGCGGCGGCGAAACGAACCTGCATGTCTGTCCTTTCCATGGCTTCTCGCCCATCCCTGTAAAGCCAAACCCGCTGCGGAGGAAACCGGGCAGAACAGGGCTGCGGGCGACGGGCGGCCCCGGCGGATCGCCGGAACGATTTGCAGCCGCGCGTCATCGGTGAGATAGGCGCGGCAAATGACGATGCCAGTGTCAGGGGAACAGGCCGGCCGGATCGGGCGCGCCATGCTGATCGCGGCGGCCTGCGCCGCTGCGCCCGCGCTTGCCCAGGATCTGCAGGCCCAGGATCTGCAGGACCGCGCGCCCCCGCCCGTTCCCGCGCCCGCCGATCCGGCCCCGGCCGATCTTGGGCCCGCCGACCCTGCACCCGCAGAGGGGGAGACCGTCACCTTCAGCGCCGAGGCGCTGGAATATGACAATGACGCCGATATCGTGACGGTGACCGGCGATGTGCGGATGCTGAGCGCGGGCAACCGGCTGCGCGCCGAACGCGTGGTGTGGAACCGCCGCACCGGCACGGTCGCGGCGGAGGGCGCGGTCGCGCTGGCGACGCCCGAGGGCGACACCGCTTATGGCGACTCGGTGCAGCTGACCGAAACGCTGAAGGATGCGGTGATCCAGAATCTGCTGGTCGTGCTCAACGGCGGCGGGCGGCTGGCGGCGGCGAAGGGCAGCCGCGCCGACACCATCTACACGCTTGAAAACGCGGCCTACACCGGCTGCGCGGTGGTCGATTCGGATGGCTGCCCCAAAAATCCGAGCTGGAAGGTCAGCGCGGTCCGGGTGATTTACGACACCAAGCGCCAGCGCGTCTTTTATCGCGGCGCGCGGTTGAGCCTGTTCGGGCTGAGTTCGATCCCCCTGCCCGGCCTGTCGAACCCGGTCGGCAGCGGCGGCGGATCGGGGCTGCTGGTGCCCGATTTCCGCATCGGGCGCGTGAACGGGGCAGAGTTCGCCCTGCCCTATTATCTGCGTCTGGCCCCGAACAAGGACCTGACGATCACCCCGCGCGTCTACACGAACGTGCTGCCGTCGCTCGAGGCGCAGTACCGCGCGCTGTCGTCCAAGGGTGCCTATCAGGTGAGCGCGATGGTGACCGAGAGCCGGCGCGAGCCGATCTCGATCAATCCGGCGGCCACGCCGTCGCAGCGCGACCTGCGCGGCTATCTGGACGCGACCGGCCGGTTCCAGCTCGACCCGCGCTGGAACCTGTCGGGATCGATCCGGCTGACCACCGACCGCACCTTCCTGCGCCGCTACAACATCAACCGCGACGACCGGCTGCGCTCGACCATCGAGGTGCAGCGCATCGCCGCCGACAGCTATTTCTCGGTCGCCGCCTGGGCGGTGCAGTCGCTGCGCGTCAACGATCCGCAGGGCCAGCAGCCCATCGCCCTGCCGGTCGTCGATTATCGCCGCCGCCTGCCCGACGGGCTGATCGGCGGCCGGTTCGACATCCAGCTCAACTCCTTCGCGCTCACCCGCCCCGACGGGCAGGACACGCAGCGCGCCTTTGCCTCGGCGGCATGGACCCTCAGGCGGCTGACGCCCTGGGGCCAGGATGTCAGCTTCACCCTGTTCGGGCGCGGCGACGTCTATCACAGCGCCGAAAATCTGCTGACCGCGACCGTTCCCTATCGCGGCGAGGCCGGGTTCCAGAGCCGCGCCATCGCCGCGGCGGCGATCGACATCAAATGGCCGCTGGTGGGCGCGGTCTGGGGCGGCAGCCAGCGGGTGACGCCGCGCATCCAGCTGGTCGCGACGCCGCGCATCCGCAACCTTGCTCTGCCCAACGAAGATGCCCGCGCCATCGAGCTTGAGGACAGCAACCTGTTCTCGCTCAACCGTTTTCCCGGCTATGACCGGTTCGAGGACGGCGCGCGGATCACCTATGGGCTTGATTATGGCCTGCATGTCGGCAGCTTCACCGTCGATGCCAATATCGGCCAGAGCTGGCGGCTGTCGAACCGGCCGGTGCTGTTCCCCGACGGGGTCGGCCTGTCGGGCAAGCTGTCGGACATTGTCGGGCGCACGCGGGTGCGCTGGCGCGAGTTCGTGTCGGTCACCCATCGCTACCGGCTGGACAAGGACAATTTCTCGATCCGCCGCAACGAACTGGATGCGACCATCGGCAGCCGGCAAAGCTATGTCCTGCTCGGCTATCTGCGGCTCAACCGCGACATCGATGCCAGCATCGAGGATCTGCGCGACCGCGAGGAGGTGCGCGCCGGCGGACGCGTGCAGATCAGCCGCTTCTGGTCGGCCTTCGGCTCGGCGATCATCGACCTGACCGACCGGACCGAGGATCCGCTGTCGGGGGCCGATGGCTTCACCCCGATCCGGCACCGGATCGGGGTCGCCTATGCCGATGACTGTCTGGAAATCGGCCTGACCTGGCGGCGCGACTATCAGGATGCCGGCGACGCGCGGCGCGGCAACACATTCCTGTTGCGGCTGGCGCTCCGCAATCTGGGCCGCTAAGCCTCCATTCAGGCGCAACCGGGGATGATGCGGGACGACCGGCAATCGCCGGGACCGCAGCACAGGACCGGGCCGGCGCATGACCGGCAGCTGAGGCCGCACTGCAAGGGATTCGGTTCCGACGTGACTTTCTTCTCGACTGGATTTTCGCCGCTGAAACCCGCCCGCATGCTCGGCGGCGTCGCCCTGCTCGCGCTGGCGGCACTCGCCGCGCCGCTCGCCTGGGCGCAGGATGCGCAGGGCGATGCCGCCCAGCCCGCGTCGTCGGGCGCGGCGGGCCTCGACATTCCCGCCGATGTGATCGTGTTCGGCCGCAACGATCCGACCTTGCGCAAGCCGACCGCGATCGTGAACGGCGACATCATCACCCGCACCGATATCGAGCAGCGCCTTGCGCTGATCGTCGCGGCCAATGGCGCGGCCAATGTGCCGCCCGAAGAGCTGGAGCGGCTGCGCGCGCAGGTGCTGCGCAACCTGATCGACGAAACGCTGCAGATCCAGGAAGCCGCGGGCAACGAGATCAAGGTCGCCCAGAGCGAAATCCAGCAAAGCTATGAGCGGGTGGCGACCAACTTCAAGCGCAACCCGCAGCAGATGACTGAATATCTGGCGAGCATCGGCTCGTCCGAAGGGTCGATCAAGCGCCAGATCGAAGGCGAGCTGGCATGGAGCCGGCTGCTGCGCCGCCGGGTCGAGCCGTTCGTCAATGTCGGCCAGGAAGAGGTGCAGTCGATCATGGCCCGGCTGGAAGCGGCCAAGGGCGCGCAGGAAGTGCGCGTCGGCGAAATCTTCCTGTCGGCCACCCCCGAAACCGCGCAGGACGTGGCGCTCAACGCCCGGCGGATCATCGAACAGATCCGCCAGGGCGGCTCGTTCGCGGCCTATGCGCGGCAATTCTCGGAAGCCTCGACGGCGGCAGTCGGCGGCGATCTCGGCTGGCTGCGCCCCGAACAGCTGCCCGATGCGCTGGCCGATGCCGCGCGCGGGATG
Source organism: Sphingomonas sp. URJC2 (assembly GCF_059803575.1). NCBI lineage: Bacteria > Pseudomonadati > Pseudomonadota > Alphaproteobacteria > Sphingomonadales > Sphingomonadaceae > Sphingomonas > Sphingomonas sp. URJC2. The sequence continues at coordinate 55,092 of NZ_JAPFGX010000010.1, read as the reverse complement.
CAGATCGGCACGCTGGCCGGGCCGATCCAGATTCCGGGCGGCTTTTCGATCCTCTACATGACCGACAAGCGCCAGGTGCTGACCGCCGATCCGCGCGATGCGGTGCTGAGCCTGAGGCAGCTGGCCATCCGCTTCCCCGCCGGCCTGAGCGAAAGCCAGGCGGCGGCGCGCACCGCCGAGTTCGCGACCGCGACCCGCGCCATCCAGGGCTGCGGCGCGGCGCAGGAGGTCGCGCAGAAGCTCGGCGCCGAGGTGGTCGACAACGACCAGATCAAGGTGCGCGATCTGCCGCTCCAGCTGCAGGAGCTGATGATCAACCTGCAGATCGGCCAGGCGACGCCGCCCTTCGGATCGCGCACCGACGGGGTGCGCGTGCTGGTGCTGTGCGGGCGCGACGAAGCCGAAAGCGCGCAGGCCCCGTCGTTCGACCGCATCATGGCGCAGCTGGAAGAGCAGCGCGTCAATCTGCGCGCGCGCCGCTATCTGCGCGACCTGCGCCGCGACGCCATCATCGATTATCGCTGAGGCGCGGGTGACGGCTCCGCTTGCCATCGCGCTCGGCGATCCGGCCGGGATCGGCCCGGAAATCACCGCCAAAGCCTGGGCGCGGCGCGGCGACTATGCGCTGCCGCCCTTTTTCGCGGTTGGCGACATCCGCTCGGTCGCGGCGGTGTGGGACGGCCCGGTCGAACGGATCGCCGAGCCCGGCGATGCCGTGCGGGTGTTCGACCATGCGCTGCCGCTGATCATGGTCGACGATGCCGGCGACATCCGCCCCGGCGACCCCAATCTGGAAGGCGCGCGCTGCTCGCTCGATTCGCTCGAGGTGGCGACCGGCCTCACCCGCTCGGGCGCGGCGGCGGCGCTCGTCACCGGGCCGGTGTCCAAGGCGCAGCTTTACGCCATCGGCTTCACCCATCCGGGCCAGACCGAGTTCGTCGCCGAACGCTGCGGCGTGTCGCGCGAGAATGTGGCGATGATGCTTGCCGGGCCGGATCTGCGCGTCGTGCCCGTCACCACCCATATGGCGCTGGTCGATGTCGCCCCCCAGCTGTCGGTCGAGCTGATCGTCGCCAAGGCACGCACCACGGTCCGCGCGCTGCGGCGCAAATTCGGCATTGCCGAACCGCGCCTCGCCTTTGCCGGGTTCAACCCCCATGCCGGCGAGGATGGCGCGCTGGGGCGCGAGGAAATCGACATCATCCGCCCGGCCATCGCCCAGCTGCGCGACGAGGGCGTGGACGCCATCGGCCCTCTTGCCGCCGACACCATGTTCCATCCCCGCGCCCGCGCCCAATATGATGCGGCGATCTGCATGTATCATGATCAGGCGCTGATCCCGCTCAAGACGCTGTATTTCGATATCGGGGTCAACATCACCCTCGGCCTGCCCATCGTCCGCACCTCGCCCGATCACGGCACCGCCTTTGCGATTGCCGGGCAGGACCGGGCCGATCCGGGCGCGATGATCGCGGCGATCCGCATGGCGGGCGAAACGTCCGAACGCCGCCGCCGCTTCGAAGCGGAGAGCGCTTGAGCGACCTGCCGCCGCTGCGCGAGGTGATCGCGCGTCACGGGCTGAGCGCGTTGAAGGCGCTGGGCCAGAATTTCCTGTTCGACGAACAATTGCTCGACCGCATCGCGCGGGTGCCCGGCCCGCTTACCGGCGAGGCGGTGTTCGAAGTCGGCCCCGGTCCCGGCGGGCTGACCCGCGCCCTGCTGCGCGCCGGGGCCGAGGTGGTCGCGGTCGAACATGATGCGCGCTGCCTGCCGGCGCTCGAAGAGCTGGCGGCCTGGGCGCCCGGCCGGCTGCGGGTGATTGCCGGCGATGCGCTGCGCATCGATGGCGCGGCCGCGCTCGGCCGCCCCGGCCATGTCGTCGCCAACCTGCCCTATAATGTCGGCACCGCGCTGCTCGTCGGCTGGCTGACCCTGGCGGACTGGCCGCCCTGGTGGCGGTCGCTGACGCTGATGTTCCAGAAAGAGGTGGCCGAACGCATCGTCGCCCGGCCCGACACCGACGCCTATGGCCGGCTGGCGGTGCTTGCCCAGTGGCGGGCACAGGCGCGGATCGCGCTGCCGGTCCACCGGTCCGCTTTCACCCCGCCGCCCAAGGTGATGTCGGCAGTCGTCCATATCGTCCCCGGCGAGGCGCCGGCCGGGGTGTCGGTGCGGCGCATAGAGGCGCTGACCGCCGCCGCGTTCGGCCAGCGGCGCAAGATGCTGCGCCAGAGCCTGAAGGGCGTGCCGGGCGCGCTCGATGCGCTGGCGACGCTCGGCATCGATCCGACTCGCCGGGCGGAGACGGTGACGGTGGCGGAGTTCGTCGCGCTGGCGCGGGCGCTGGACAGCTAAAGCATTTTCGAGCCGGGTTGAAACACCCGGCGGCTCGGAAAATGCGGCAAATCAGAGACCTGGAGCACTTGTAAGCCGGGCCGGATCAGCCGGCGCGGCCGCGGCCATGCCCCCGGCCGCGCCATTTGCGCACCAGCACCAGCCGCCAGATCCACACTGCGAGCACATAGCCGATCAGCGCCGCGCCGACGGCGATCACCAGCAGCCCGACCAGCAGCGACGGCGCGGCATCCGAGGCCAGCCAGGCAAACCAGTCGCTGAGGCTGGCCCCCCGGTCATACAGCGCCCAGAAGGCGGGCAGATCGGCATGCCAGCCCAGCCGGTTGCCGATCATGATCGCGCCGATCAGGATGAACGGCGTGGTCGCGGGCATCGACAGGAACGTCATCGCGGCCGCCAGCGGGATGTTGCCGCGCACCGGCACGCACATCAGCGCCGCGCCGACGATCTGGAGGCCCGGGATCATCAGGAAAATGCCGACCAGCAGCCCGACGGCAACGCCGCGCGGCACCGACCGGCGGGTGAAGCGCCACAGTTCGGACCGCAGCACATGGCCGCCGAACGGCCCCAGCCAGCGGCTCGACGCCAGCGCCTCGCGGTCCGGGGTGTTGGCGCGCATCCATGCGCCCAGCCGCTTCACCACCCGATGCTATCCATGGTTGCGCAGCAGCCGCGACTGTTCGCGCTTCCAGTCCCGCTCGCGGATGGTGTCGCGCTTGTCATGCGCCTTCTTGCCGCGCGCGAGCGCCAGCTCGACCTTGGCCCGGCCCTTGCCGTTGAAATAGACCGACAGGGGGACAAGCGTCATCCCCTCGCGCGCCACCGCGCCGTGCATCTTGTTGATCTGCCGTTCCTTGAGCAGCAGCTTGCGCGGGCGTTTCGGCTCATGGTTGAAGCGGTTGCCATGGCTGAACTCGGGCACGTTGGAGTTGACCAGCCACACCTCGCCGTCCTTCACCTCGGCATAGCTCTCCGCGATCGATCCCTCGCCGAAGCGCAGCGACTTGACCTCGGTGCCGGTGAGCACGATGCCCGCCTCGAACACCTCATCGATGAAATAGTCGAAGCGCGCGCGCCGGTTCTCGGCGACGATCTTTTTCTTGTCGAACTCGGCGGGACGCGGACGGGCCATGATCGTCAGATAAGACCGGCATGGCTTAATGCCAGATCAACCGCGCGCCGCGACGCTTCGCCCGGCGGGGTCATCGGCAGGCGCAGCTCGGCCGACCAGTCGGGGCGCAGCCGCGCCAGCGCATATTTGACCGGCCCCGGCGACGCATCGCTGAACAGCGCGGCATGGAGCGGATAGAGCCGGTCCTGAAGCCGGAGCGCCTCGGCCCAGTCGCCGCGCAGGCAGGCATTCTGGAACTCAGCGCACAGCCGCGGCGCGACATTGGCGGTGACCGAGATGCAGCCGACGCCGCCCATCGCCATGAAGCCGAGCGCCATGTCGTCATTGCCCGACAGCTGGACGAAATCCGCCCCGCAGGCGAGCCGCTGGGCAGAGACACGGGCGACATTGCCGGTCGCATCCTTGATGCCGATGATGGTCGGGATCTCGGCCAGCCGCGCCATCGTTTCGACCGTCATGTCGGCAACGGTGCGGCCTGGCACGTTGTAAAGGATGATCGGCAGGTCGCTCGCCTCGGCCAGCGCGGCGAAATGGGCATAAAGCCCGTCCTGATTGGGCCGGTTGTAATAGGGCACGACGACGAGCGCGGCGGCCGCCCCGGCGGCCTTGGCATGGGCCATATGACGCCTGGCGGTCGCGGTGTCGTTGGAGCCGCAACCGGCAATCACCGGCACGCGGCCATCGGCGGCGGCGATGCACAGATCGATCACCCGGTAATGCTCGTCATGGTCGAGCGTGGCCGATTCGCCGGTCGTCCCGCAGGGCACCAGCGCGTGACTTCCCTCGCGCACCTGCCAGTCGACAAAGGCGCGATAGCCGGCCTCGTCGATCGATCCGTCGCGGAAAAGAGTCACCAAGGCCGGAATCGACCCTGAAAACATGGCTGTCTCCTTCACCTGAGCCCGGCAATGGGGCATATTGCCGCCAGTGGCGAGGTGCACATGGCGCGTTCACGGCCAGATAAGGATCAGGGGCCTAGCATGTCCAGCATGGTCTCACGCATTCTTCCCCTGATGCTGCTGTTCGGGGCATCGGCCTCGATCGCCGACCAGCGGCTGGTGCCCGCCGATCAGGGCGTGGCCCCCGCGCCCTATGACGCCAATGACCCGCTGCTGGGCGCGGTCGCGCAGTGGAATGCGCTGCGCCAGACGGTGGATCTGCCGTTCGACAGCTATGCCGGCTTCCTGATCGCCCATCCCGGCTGGCCGGGCGAGACGGCGCTGCGCTGCCGGGCCGAACAGGCGCTGGTTCCGGGGCGGGTGCCGCCGGCGCGGATCGCCGCCTATTTCGACCGGTTCCCGCCGCTCACCAACCAGGGTCAGGCGCGCCATGCCGAGGCGCTGGCCGCGCTCGGCCGCCGGGCCGAGGCGCTGGCCGTCGCGCGCAAGGCATGGACATCGGGATCGCTCAGCCCCGCCGACGAGGCGCTGGTGCTCGGCCAGTTCGGCGCATCCTTCACCGCCGCCGATCAGGACGAGCGGATGGACCGGCTGCTCTGGGGGGGCAAGACCAGCGCGGCGACCCGCCAGCTGGCGCTGACCAGCCCGGCGCGGCGCGCGCTGTTCACGGCGCGGCTGGCACTGCGCACCAACGCCGCCGATGCAGCGGCGCTGGCCGCGCAGATGGCGGGCGCGGGCAATGCCGATGCCGGCTTCGTCGCCGACATGGCGGTCTGGCGTCGTCACAATGGCGATCTGGCAGGGATGCGCGCGCTGCTCACCGAACAGCGCAGCTATCAGGCCCGGCCGGTGGATCCGGAAAAATGGCTGGAGTTCATGCTCGCCGCCGCCCGCACGGCAGCGGCCGAGGGTGACTGGGCCAGCGCGCACGCCATTGCCCGGCAGCTCGATCAGGCCTTTGCCCCCGGCACCGACGTGCAGGGCCGCAGCAATGGCGAGCGTGACGATTATACCAGCCTGGCCTGGCTGGCCGGGACGGCGGCGCTCAACCGGCTCGGGCGGCCCGCCGATGCGGTGCCGATGTTCGACCGTTATGCCCGTGCCGCCAAATCGCCCCAGACCCAGGCCAAGGGCCATTACTGGGCCGGCCGTGCCGCTCAGGCGGCGGGCCGCACCGCCGATGCCAGCCGCTATTTCGCGCTGTCCGCCGCCCATCCCGACCAATTTTACGGCCAGCTGGCGCTCGAACGGCTGGGCCGTCCGATCCCCGCCCCCGGCACGCCGGGCGCGACCCGCGTTCCCGCCGAAGAACGCGTCGCCTTCAACCGGCGCGAGATCGTGCGCGTGGCCCGGCTGCTGGGCGCGGCGGGCCGCTGGCAGGAACAGACCCAGTTTGTGCGCGCGATTTCGGCGGCCGTCGAAAGCGATGCCGAACATGCGCTGGCGGCCGAGCTGGCACAGGGCATTGGCCGCCCCGATCTGGCGGTGATGGTCGGCCGTTCGGCGCGGGTCAATGGCGCGAGCGACTATGTCCGCACCGGCTATCCGCTGGTCAAGGTGCCGGTCGGCCAGGAGGCATGGACGACGATCATCCACGCCATCGCCCGGCAGGAAAGCCAGTTCGACCGTGCCGCGATCAGCCATGCCGGCGCGCGCGGGCTGATGCAGCTGATGCCGCGCACAGCGGAGGAACAGGCCGGCAAGATCGGGCTGAGCTATGACGCGCCGGCGCTGACCGAGAATACCGATTACAACATCCAGCTCGGCTCATCCTATTTCCAGCGGATGCTGAGCTATTATGGCGGCAGCTATCCGCTGGCGATTGCGGCCTATAATGCCGGGCCGGGCAATGTGAACAAATGGCTGAAGGCCAATGGCGACCCGCGCCTGCCGGGGCAGGATATGATCCGCTGGATCGAGGACATTCCGGTGTTCGAAACGCGCAATTACGTCCAGCGGGTGCTGGAAAACGCCGTCGTCTATGACACGCTGCACCCGGCCCGGGCGCACAAAAGCGGCCCCAATCTGCTGAGCGCCTATCTGGGCAAGGCCATTCCGGGCTGATCTCCGTTTCGGCTTGCGCGGCGCGCCGGGGCCCCTCGACTTGCGCGGCGCGCCGGGGATAGACGGCGGCGGTGAGCACACGTCCCAATTACATCACCCCGGCCGGCTATGCCGCGCTCAAGGCCGAATATGACCGGCTGCTCGGCAGCGAGCGCCCGGCGCTGGTCGAAACGATCAGCTGGGCGGCGGGCAATGGCGACCGGTCCGAAAATGGCGACTATATCTATGGCCGCAAAAAGCTGCGCGAGATCGACCGCACGCTCGGGCGGCTGGCGGCGCGGATGAAGGCGGCCAAGGTCGTCGATCCGGCGCAGCAGCCCGACCGGTCGCGCGTCTATTTCGGCGCCACCGTGACCATCGCCGATGAAGACGACACGCAGCGCACCCTGACCATCATCGGCAATGACGAGGCCGATGCCGGGCGCGGCCGCGTGGGCTGGGACAGCCCCATCGCCCGCGCGCTGCGCGGCGCGGCGGTCGGCGATCTGCGGCGCATCGCCCTGCCCGGCGGCGAGGTGGAATATGAGGTGGTGGCGATCAGCTATCCCGGCGACTGACGCGGGGGAATGGCGCTGTCTGTGCTGCGCCTATCGGCGCAGGGGCGGGGTTGTCTGTTGCGCGCCTCGCGGCGCGGGGGCGGCGTTGTCTGTGCCGCGCCTCGCGGCGCGGGGGCGGCACCGGCCCGCACCCCCACCCGGCCTCCCAACGGCAGGGTACGCTATGGGAGGCCGGGTGGGGGTGCGGGCCGGTGCCGTTCTTCCCAAACAACAACCCCCGGTGCCGTTCTTCCCAACGAAATCTCCTCTCACCCGCCCAGATGCGTGCGCACCAGATTTTCCAGTTCGGGGTCGAGCGGCGGCGGCGTCATCGGGACGGCGGCTTCCAGCTGGTCGGCAATCGCGGTCAGCGCGTGGATGCGCGCCGCCGGCTTGTCATTGCCGTCGATCACCGTCCACGGTGCCCAGCGCGTGTCGGTGAGGCGGAACATGTCGGCAAGCGCGGCCAGATAATCGTCGCGGCGGGCGCGGTTGCGATAATCCTCGGCCCCGGTCTTCCACCTTTTCCACGGATCCTCGAACCGCCGCTTCAACCGCCGGTCCTGTTCCGCCTGCGTGACATGGACGAACAGCTTGACCAGCGTGGTGTTGCAGTCGCGCTGCTGCGCCTCGAACTCGTTGATCTCGTCATAGGCGCGCTTCCATTCGGCCTCGCGCGCAAAGCCCTCGACCCGCTCCACCAGCACACGGCCATACCAGCTGCGGTCGAACACCGCGATGTCGCCCGACAGCGGCAGGCGTGGCCAGAAACGCCACAGGAAATGCCGGTCCTTTTCCTCGGGCGTCGGCGCGGAAATCGGCCAGACGCTGAAATAGCGCGGGTCCCAGCGCGCGGTCAGCCGCTGGATGATCCCGCCCTTGCCGGCGGCGTCCCACCCCTCGAGCAGGATGATCGCCCGCCTTTTGTGCACGATATGCGCCACCTGGATCCGGGCCAGCCGCTCCTGCAGCGCGGCCAGAGCGGCGGCGGCGTCGCCGGCATAGGGCGTGCCCTGTTCATGATCCTGAAGGTCGATCCGCATGGCGCGGAGTTAAGCGCGCCCGGGCCGCCAAGTCGAGCCGGGCGAAGCCGATCCCCGCCCGACGCACGAAAATGGGACAGAGGCAGCGTTCACCGTGCCGCGACGCGCGCATGCGCCACAAACACTCGCGACCGCATCCGCGCGCCCCGCGCGCGGATGCGGTCCGAACGACTTACGCCTTGGGCGCGGCGTCCTTGGTGCCCGGCCCGTCGACCGTGCGGATGTGCAGTTCGCGCAGCTGCTTGGCGGTCACCGTGCTCGGCGCGCCCATCATCAGGTCTTCCGCCTTCTGGTTCATCGGGAACAGGATGACCTCGCGGATGTTCGGCTCGTCGGCCAGCAGCATGACGATGCGGTCGATGCCGGGGGCCGAGCCGCCATGCGGCGGCGCGCCATATTTGAACGCATTGATCATGCCGGCAAAGTTGGTGTCGACATCTTCTTTCGAATAGCCGGCGATTTCGAACGCCTTGTACATGATCTCCGGCCGGTGGTTCCGGATCGCGCCCGAGCTCAGCTCCACGCCGTTGCAGACGATGTCATACTGATAGGCAAGGATGTCGAGCGGATCCTTGGTCTCCAGCGCCTCCAGCTCGCCCTGCGGCATCGAGAACGGATTGTGCGAGAAATCGACCTTCTTCGCGTCCTCGTCATATTCATACATCGGGAAATCGACGATCCAGCAGAACTCGAACCGGTTGCGGTCGATCAGGTCCAGCTGCTCGCCCAGCCGGGTGCGCGCGGCCCCGGCGAGCTTGGCCGCCTGCCCTTCCTTGCCGGCGGCAAAGAAGATGCCGTCATCCGGGCCAAGGCCGAGCTCGGCGATCAGCTTGCGGGTCGCCTCTTCGCCATGGTTCTTGGCGATCGGACCGCCCAGCTCGCCGCCCTTCTGGGTGATATAGCCAAGGCCGGCATGGCCCTCGGCACGCGCCCAGTCGTTCATGTCGTCGAAGAATTTGCGGCTGTGGCCGGCGGTGTTCGGCGCCGGGATGGCGCGGACGACGCCGCCGCCCTCGACGATGCGCGCGAACAGGCCGAAGCCCGAGCCCCGGAAATGCGCCGACACGTCCGAAATCACGATCGGGTTGCGCAGATCGGGCTTGTCCGACCCGTATTTCAGCATCGATTCGCGGTAGGGGATGCGCGGGAACGGCGCGGCGCTGACCTGACGGCCATTGGCGAATTCCTCGAACACGCCGTGCAGCACCGGTTCGATCGCGGCGAACACATCGTCCTGGGTGACGAAGCTCATTTCGAAATCGAGCTGGTAGAACTCGCCCGGCGACCGGTCGGCGCGGGCGTCTTCGTCGCGGAAGCAGGGCGCGATCTGGAAATAGCGGTCGAAGCCCGCGACCATGATCAGCTGCTTGAACATCTGCGGCGCCTGGGGGAGCGCGTAGAATTTGCCCGGATGCACGCGGCTGGGCACCAGATAGTCGCGCGCGCCCTCGGGCGACGACGCGGTCAGGATCGGGGTCTGGAACTCGGTAAAGCCCTGGCCGATCATGCGCTGGCGGATCGACGCGATCACCTGGCTGCGCAGCACGATATTGGCGTGCAGCCGCTCGCGCCGCAGATCGAGGAAGCGGTAGCGCAGGCGGATATCCTCGGGATAATCGGCCTCGCCGGCCACCGGCATCGGCAGCTCCTGCGCCGCCGACTGGACGGTGACGCCGCGCGCGAACACCTCGATCTCGCCGGTCGGCAGCTGCGCATTGACGGTCGCGCCGGCGCGCGCCTTCACCACCCCGTCGATGGTGACGACCGATTCCGCGCGCAGCCCGTCAAGCACCGGCAGCGCCGGGGAATCGGCGTCGGCGACGATCTGGGTCATGCCATGATGGTCGCGCAGATCGACGAACAGCACGCCGCCATGGTCGCGCTTGCGGTGGATCCAGCCCGACAGACGGACGGTTTCGCCGACATTGGCGGCGCGCAGCGCGCCGCAGCTGTGCGTACGGTAGATATGCATGCCGGCCTAACAGGCGCTCGCACCGCGCTTGTCAAGCGCGCCATGCGGTTCGGCCTGCCCGGCCGCCGCCGCGATGGGGGTTCGGGGGCACGGATGCGGGAAAGGCGCGGGTCTGGATGATCGCGCCCGGCGATGCTACCGGGCACCATGCACATCCATCCGCTGATTACCGACACTGCCAGCTTGACCGATCTGTGCGCGCGCCTGTCGCGGTCGCGCTTCGTCGCGGTCGATACCGAGTTCATGCGCGAAAACACCTATTGGCCCGATCTGTGCCTGATCCAGATCGCCGATGAGCGCGAGGCGGCGGCGATCGATCCCAAGGCCGACGGGCTGGACCTGACGCCGCTGCTCGACCTGCTGGTCGCCAATGAAGATGTGCTCAAGGTGTTTCACGCCGGCGGACAGGATGTCGAGATCATCCACAACCTGACCGGGCGGACCCCGCATCCGATCTTCGACACCCAGATCGCGGCGATGGCGCTCGGCCAGGGGGACCAGATCGGCTATGGCAATCTGGTCGACAGCTGGCTGGGCATCCAGCTCGACAAGGGTGCGCGCTTCACCGACTGGGCGCGCCGCCCGCTCGACCAGCGCCAGATCGACTATGCGATTGGCGATGTCACCCATCTGGTGAAGATTTTCCCGATGATCCTTGCCAAACTGGTGAAGAAAGGGCGCGGCGACTGGCTGGACGAGGAAATGGAGCGGCTGGCCGACCCCGACAACTATGTCAACGAGCCGGATCAGGCCTGGCAGCGGGTGAAGGTGCCCAGCCGCAAGGCCGAAGTGCTTGGCCGCTTGAAGGCGCTCGCCGCCTGGCGCGAGCGCGAGGCGCAGGGCAAGAACCTGCCGCGCGGCCGCATCGTCAAGGACGAGACGCTGGCCGATCTCGCCGCCCATCCCCCGCGCCAGCAGAGCGACCTGACGCGTGTGCGCGGCCTGTCGGCCAGCTGGGGCGGCAATGACATTGGCGGGCGGCTGATGAAGGCGCTGGCCGAGGCGCAGCCGCTGCCCGCCGCCGAAATGCCGCGCGACGAGCGGCGGCCGGGGCTGGGCAAGGATGGCGGGCTGGTCGCGGACCTGCTCAAGCTGCTGCTCAAGATCCGCGCCCGCGACATCGATGTCGCGCCCCGGCTGCTCGCCCGCACCGACGAGCTGGAGCTGCTGGCCGCCGGACGGCGCGACGGGCTGTCGATCCTGACCGGCTGGCGGTTCGACCAATTCGGCAAGGATGCGCTCGATCTGGTCGAGGGACGGCTTGCCTTTGCCGTGCGCGGCGGCAAGCTGGACATGGCCCGCACCGAACAGCCGGCCGGGGAGAGTGGCGGATGAAGAGTTTTGGCCATGCCGCGCTGGCCGCGGCGCTGCTCGGCGGGCTGGCGCTGTCGGCCTGTGGCGGCAAGCCGCGCCCGCCGCGCACCCCCGCCGCCACCCCGCCCTGGGCCGGGTGCAGCACCGCCTCGCTGGAGGATCTGGTGGGCCGCGAGGCATCGGAACAGACCGTCGCCGAAGCACGCAAGCGCGCCAAGGCCGCGCTCGTCCGGCTGAAACCGCCGGGGGCGATGGTGACGATGGATTACCGGCCCGACCGGCTGAACCTGACGCTCGACGCGCAGAACCGGATCACCGCGCTTAACTGCGGCTGATCGGGCACCGCGCGGCCGCCGGTCAGGCCGCACCGAGGGCCGGTTCCAGTCCCAGTGCCTGGGCAAGCTGGCGGTGCCGTTTTTCCACGGCATCGCCATAATAATCGCCCGCGCCGGGGGCAAAGCGCAGCATCAGCCGCCCGTCCTCGATGCCCAGCGATGTCGCGCCCAGCGGCCCGGCGACCCCGCCGCTCAGCCGCTGGCCAAGCCGGATCGCCAGCCCCCATTCGGCGGCGCGGCGCAGCTCGGCAGCGCTCGCCAGCCGGTCGAAGCCGGGGATCGGGGCGACGCCGCCGCCAAAGGCGGTGAACAGCGCCTGCCCCATCATCGCCCGCCCGCGAGCATCAACGCCCACCCAGGCCCCGTGCACGGCGGTTTCGAGCGCGCGTTCGGCGCGGAATTCGGGATTGGCGCGCCAGCCGACATCGCCGAGCAGGCACGAGGCAAGCCGCAGCCGCGCATCGGGTTCCGCCCCGAACACCGGCGCGATCCAGCGGTCGAGCAGGTCGCCATGCTCGCGGAACCGGCCCTGCACCTCGGCTTCGGCGCGGCAGGCGGCGATCAGCGGATCTTCGGCGCGGACATCGCCGTCGAGCAGATCGTAAAGCAGCCCTTCGCGCAGGCCGTAGGCCGAGACGACCAGTTCGCTGGTGCCGAGCAGGTCGACCAGCACCGCGAGCAGCAGCGCCGCCTCGCCCAGTGTCGCGATGCGCCCGCCCGACAGCGAGGGGATGGCGCGCAGCCGTGCCCGGTCGGCCTGCGCCACCGTCTGCACCAGCCGCTCGGCGGCCGCGGCCGGCATCCGATATTGGTGGATGATCGGCAGCGGATAGTCGCTGAACGCCATGTCCACCCGCGCCAGCGCGCGCCACGACCCGCCGACCAGATGCAGCGGCAGGCCGCGCGCGCCCGCCAGCCACGGCGCGCGCGCCAGCTGATCGGCCACCGCCCGCTCGACCGCCGCGCGCGGCTCACCACGCAGCGCCGCCAGCCGCAGCACGCCGAGCGGGAAGGAGGCGCAATCGCCGACCGTGCCGCCGCCCAGCCGGGTCAGTTCCAGGCTGCCGCCGCCCAGATCGCCGACCAGCCCCTCCGCCCCCGGAATGGCCGACAGCACACCCAGCGCCGCCGCCCGCGCCTCTTCAACGCCGGACAACAGCTCGACCTCAAGGCCGAGCGCCGCCGCGCGCGCGAGCAGCGCGGTGCCGTTCGAGGCATCGCGCACCGCCGCCGTCGCCACGGTGCGCAGCCGGGTGACGCCCATCGCGTCGACCAGCCGGCGGAACCGCGCCAGCGCCCGCCCCGCCGCGTCCAGCGCATCGGGGGCGATCTGGCCGGTTTCGGCCAGATGTTCGCCCAGCCCCGCCGTCACCTTTTCATTGAACAGGATCGCCGGCACCCGCGCCGGCCCGCCATAAACGACCAGCCGGATCGAGTTCGAGCCGATATCGATGATCGCCGCGCGCGCGGCCAGCGGTTCGGCCGCCGGCCCGCGCAGCTGGACTGCCGCTGCCGTCATGCCCGGCGCCCGACGCTCAGCTTGGGCACCTGATCGCTGTTGGCGAGCGCGGTGCCGCGCCCGGACAGCGACGGATTGGTCATGAAATAGCGGTGCAGGTTGAACGGCCGCTCGCCCGGCTGGGTGCGGACATAGCTGCCGTCCGCGCCCAGCTCCCAGCTCTGCTCATTGTCGATGAGATTGGCGACCAGCACCTGATCGAGCACCTGATCATGCACGGTCTTGTTGGTGATCGGCAGCATATATTCGACCCGGCGGTCGAAGTTGCGCGGCATCCAGTCGGCCGAGGAGATGAACAGCTTCGCCCGGTCATTGGGCAGGTCGCGCCCGCCGCCGAACGCGAAGATGCGGCTGTGCTCAAGGAACCGCCCGACGACCGATTTGACGCGGATATTGTCCGACAGGCCCGGCACGCCGGGGCGCAGGCAGCAGATGCCGCGCACGATCAGCTCAATCACGACGCCCGCGGCGCTTGCTTCGTAAAGCTTGTCGATCATCGCCGGATCGACGAGCGAGTTCATCTTGGCCCAGATGCCGGCCGGGCGGCCGGCACGGGCATGGGCGATTTCCTCGTCGATCAGCGCCGCGATCCGCGCCCGAAGGTCGAGCGGCGACATGGCAAGCAGTTCCAGCTCGGTCGGCTCGACATAGCCGGTGATGTAGTTGAACAGCTGCGCGGCATCGCGCCCGGCGCGCGGATCGGCGGTAAAATAGCTGAGATCGGTATAGATGCGCGCCGTCACCGGATGATAATTGCCGGTGCCGAAATGGCAGTAGGTGCGATAGCCCTCACCCTCGCGGCGGACGACCATCGACACCTTGGCATGGGTCTTCCACTCGATAAAGCCATAGACGACCTGCACGCCCGCCCGCTCCAGCGCCGACGCCCAGAGCAGATTCTGCTCTTCATCGAACCGCGCCTTCAGCTCGACCACCGCCGTCACTGACTTGCCGGCCTCGGCCGCCGCGATCAGCGCCTGAATGACCGCCGACTGCTTGCCCGCGCGGTAGAGCGTCTGCTTGATGGCGACCACATCGGGATCGGCCGCCGCCTGTTGCAGGAAGGCGAGCACGACGTCGAACGTTTCATAGGGATGGTGGACGACGATGTCCTTGGCGCGGATGGCGGCGAAACAATCGCCGCCATATTCGCGGATGCGCTCGGGAAAGCGCGGGCTGAACGGCACCCACTTCAGGTCCGGCCGGTCTTCCTCGACCAGCGCCTCGAGGTCGCCGATGCCGAGCAGCCCGTCGGCCTCGGTCAGGATCGCGTCGGCGGCCAGCTCGCCGCGCACCAGCGTTTCGAGCGCGGCGGGCATGCTCGCCTCCAGCTCCAGCCGGATCACCCGGCCGCGCCGGCGGCGCTTGATCGCGCTGCGGAAGTAACGGACCAGATCCTCGGCCTCTTCCTCCAGCTCGATATCGCTGTCGCGGATGATGCGGAACGCCCCCGCCCCCAGCACCCGATAACCGGGGAAGAGCAGATCGGTGAAGCAGCGCAGCACCGATTCCATCGCGATGTAACGCGCCGGTTCGCCGGGAATGCGCACGAAGCGCGGCAGCGTCGGCGGCAGCATCACCAGCTCGCGGATCGGTTCCTTGTCCGACAGGCGGACAAGGTCGAAGATCAGCGTCAGCCCCTTGTTGGGGATGAACGGGAACGGATGCGCCGGATCGAGCGCCTGGGGGGTGATGATCGGGAAAATCTGGTTGCGGAAATGCGCCTCCAGCCAGGCGCGGTCGGCGGCCGGCAGATCGTCGCCGCGCACGACGCTGATCCCGGCACCCTGCAGGGCATCGCGCAGATCGGCCCAGACGCGCTGCTGGCTCGCCATCAGCGCTTCGGACCCGTCGGTGACGGCGGCCAGCTGCTGGATGACGGTCAGCCCGTCGAACGCGCGTTCCTCGACGCCCTGCATCTGCTGGCCCTTCAGCCCGGCGACGCGGACCATGAAGAACTCATCGAGGTTCGATCCGGAAATCGACAGGAAGCGCAGCCGCTCGAGCAGCGGATGGGCGGGGTTGCATGCCTCTTCCAGCACCCGGCGGTTGAACGCCAGCCACGACATTTCGCGGTTGAAATAACGCTGATCGCCGGCGGATGCCGGGCGGTCGTCGGCGGGGTCGAGCGGCCGGGGGCGCGCCATCAGAACAGATCCTCCTGCTTGTGACCGAACAGGTCACGCGCCAGCCTTACCGAAATCCGCACGCGCTTGGCGAGGGCCGCTTCATCGAGAAGATCGACCGCGCGCAGAATGCCGACATAGCTGCGCTCGATCCGCGCGCCGAGCCAGGGCGCAAGATCGGGCGGACAGGCCAGCCCGCGCTGGGCGAGCAGCTTGTCGATCAGCGCGGCGGTCATCGCCTCGTCGGGCTCGCCGATGCGCACCACCGGGGTGGCCGACAGGCGCGAGCGCAAATCGGGCAGCCGCACCCGCCAGGCCGGGGGCGGCTGATCGGCGATGATCAGCAGCGGGCGACGGTCGGTCTGGGCGGCGTTCCAGGCGTGGAACAGCTCATCCTCGGGCCGGCGTTCGGCATCGTCGAACAGCCGCCCGCCGCTCGACCGGGCGAACAGCCGGCCGAGCAGACTGCGCCCCGATTTGCGCGGCCCGACCAGGAGCGTCGCCATCACCGGCCAGGTGCCCCAATGATCGAGATGGCGCACCGCCTGCGCATTCACCTCGCCCACGATAAAATCTTCCTGCCGCTCCTCGGCCGGCCAGCCCAGCGGCAGCGCCATCTGGCTCATCTGGGCGGCTGCGCCCCGGCGGGCGCGGCGGGCGTGCCGCGCCGGATGCGCAGCGCGCCCGCGCCCTCCTGCACCTGCCAGCCACGCGCGGCGAGCGCGGTGCGCAGCGCCGCCTGATCGCCCTCGAACGTCACCCGCATCACCGACACGCCGCCCAGCGCGAGGCTGGACGTCGCCGCCGCGCGCACGCCCGGCACTGCGCGCAGCGCCGCTTCGGCCGCGCTGACGGCGGCGGCATCGGGGGTGTCGAACTGGATGGTGATCGCGGTTGCCGCCGGCGGCGGCGCATCGGTCAGCTGCGCCTCGTCGCCGGCCATGTCGGCGGGATCGTCGACCGTCTCGGGCAGCAGCGCCGCCATGTCGATCGCCAGCCCCGGATCGGGGGTCAGCCGCCCGGCCTGAAGCGCCGCGGCGTAAAGCGCGTCCATCCGCTTCACGCCTTCATCCATCAGCCGGGGGAGCGCCTCGCTCGACCCGACGCGCAGCACGAACCCGCCCAGATACTGGCGGTCCGGCCCGTGATAGGCGGCAAAGCGCCCGATCACCGGCCCGCCCGGCCATTCGCGCATCAGCCGCACTTCGGGGATCAGCACATCGGCCGCGCCATAGCTGTCGAGCAGCAGCCGCCACCAATTGCGCCCCGGCCTCAGGCTCTGCCCGGCATTGAGCACCAGCGGATCGACGCCGGTGCCGGTCGGGCGGACATAATCGACCGGGCTGGAGCCGGTGCGGAAACGCGCCCAGGCCTGTTGCCACAGGCTGCGCGCCTCAAGCGCCTGCGCCGTGCCGCCGGACCATTCGATCGGCAGCACCAGCATCGGCGCGGACCGCCTCAGCCCGCCGGTCGCGCCGAGGATCTGGCCGGTGCGGGCACGGTCGAACAGCACGCCCAGCCGCGCGACATAGCGGCGCGGGCCGATCTGTTCTTCCTCGACGACGATCCCGGCAACCATCTGATCGAGCGCCGAATCGGACAGGCCGGGGCCGGGCGTGCCGCCATGGGTGCGCGCCCACAGCGCCTTCCAGCCGCGCCGCTGCGCCTCGCGCCAGCCGCCCAGCCGCGCCGCTTCGGCGTTCGGCCCGACGACATCGACCTCGATTCCGCCGACCTCGAAACTCGATGAGCTGTCGATGGGCGGCACCCCGCGCTCGCCCTCGATCTGCGCGCGCAGCCCCGCGCCCGACAGCGTCCAGCCAAGCGCGGCAAGCGCACAGGCCGCAGCGCCCAGCACCGGCACGGCACCGGCCGGCACCGGCGGCAGGAAACGGAAACGGGCAAGCACGGTCACGCCGCCCTTCTGGCGTGTCGGCGGTGGAAATCCAAGCATGTTGTCGCTAGGGCCGACGACATGACGGACAACAAGCCCTATACCTATGCCCAGGCCGGCGTCTCGATCGCGGCGGGCAATGCGCTGGTCAAGGCCATCGCCCCGCTGGCACGCGCGACCCGGCGGCCCGGCGCGGACGCCGATCTGGGCGGCTTTGGCGGGTTTTTCGACCTGAAGGCGGCGGGCTATACCGATCCGCTGCTGGTCGCCGCCAATGACGGGGTGGGCACCAAGCTCAAGCTTGCCATCGAGCATGACCGGCATGACGGGGTGGGTATCGATCTGGTCGCGATGTGCGCCAACGATCTGATCGTGCAGGGTGCGGAGCCTTTGTTCTTCCTTGATTATTATGCGACCGGCCGGCTGGAACCGGGGGTCGCCGAACGGGTGATCGCCGGCATTGCCGAGGGGTGCCGCCAGGCCGGCTGCGCGCTGATCGGCGGCGAAACCGCCGAGATGCCGGGCATGTATGCGCCCGGCGACTATGACCTTGCCGGCTTCTGCGTCGGCGCGGTCGAGCGCGATCAGGCGCTGACCGGCAACCGCGTGCAGGCGGGCGACCTGATCCTCGGCATCGCGTCGTCGGGCGTGCATTCCAACGGCTATTCGCTGGTCCGGCGGCTGGCCGCCGACCGGGGGTGGAAGCTCGACCGGCCGGCGCTGTTCGACAATGAAGTGCTGCTGATCGACGCGCTGATGGCCCCGACCCGCATCTATGTCCGCGCGCTGCTGCCCGAAGTGCGCGCCGGGCGCATCCATGCGCTCGCCCACATCACCGGCGGCGGGCTGCTGGAAAATATCCCCCGCGTGCTGCCTGCCGATCTGCACGCGCATATCGACGCCGATGCCTGGCCGCAGCCGCGGCTGATGGCGTTTCTGCAGGCGCAGGGCGCGATCGAGCCGGCGGAAATGGCGCGCACCTTCAACTGCGGGATCGGCATGGCGGTGATCGTGTCGCCCGACATGGCCGCGCAGGTGACCGCCGCGCTGACCGCGGCGGGCGAGCAGCTGTTCACGATCGGCCGGGTCGAGCCGGGCGCGCGCGGCTGCACGGTCGCCGGGTCGGCCGAGGCCTGGAGCGCACGCGCCAGCTGGGACGCCGTGCACCTTGGCTGATCCGCTCCCTCCTGCGTCTCCCGTGGCCAGGGCACGCATCGGCGTGCTGATTTCCGGCCGGGGATCGAACATGGCGGCCTTGCTCTATGCCTCGCGCCTCGCCGGGGCCGGCTATGAGATCGTGCTCGTTGCCGCCAATGATCCCGATGCGCCGGGGCTGGCGCTTGCCCGGGCGGAAGGGATTGCGACCTTCGCGCACAGCCATGTCGGCATGGGCCGGGCGGCATTCGATGCGCTGATCGATGAGCAACTGCGCGCAGCAGGCGTCGAATATGTCGCGCTTGCCGGCTATATGCGCCTGTTATCGCGCGATTTTGTCGTGAAATGGCAGGGCCGGATCATCAACGTCCACCCCTCGCTGCTGCCGCTCTACAAGGGGCTGGACACGCATGAACGGGCACTTGCTGCCGGTGACCGCGAGGCGGGCTGCTCGGTCCATATAGTCACGCCCGAGCTGGATGACGGGCCGGTGCTCGGCCAGGCGCGGGTGGCGATCCTGCCCGGCGACACGCCCGACAGCCTTGCCGCACGGGTGCTGATCGCCGAGCATCAGCTTTACCCGCGCGTGCTGAACGCATTTGTGACCGGGCAGCGCTGAACCGCCGCCCGCCCAAGCGCCCGTGCGGGCGCAGGCCCTATGGCCCGCGCCCGGCCCGGATCAGATGCCGATATCGTCGAGCGACAACAGCGTCGCATTGCCGCCGGCGCTGGTGGTGTCGGTGCTCGTCACCCGCTCGGCACAGAAGCGCGGCAGGTAATGCGGGCCGCCGGCCTTGGGACCGGTGCCCGAATGCCCCTCGCCGCCAAAAGGCTGGCTGCCGACGATCGCGCCGATCATCGAGCGGTTGACATAGAGATTGCCGACCCGCGCCAGCGCCTCGACCGTCTCCGCCGCCCGCGCGATGCGGCTGTGCAGCCCCATGGTCAGGCCGAAGCCCTTGGCGTTCACCCGCGCGACCACCTCTTCAAGCGTCCCCGCCTTCCAGGTCGCGACGTGCAGCAGCGGCCCGAACCATTCGGCCTGCAGATCGTCAATGTCATCGAGGCGGATGATCGTCGGCGGCACGAAATGCCCGCCCTCCGGCACCGCAAGGCTGTGGACGATCCGCCCGGCCATCGCGGTGCGGTGCGCCATCAGCCGGTCATGGGCGGCAGCATCGATCACCGGGCCGACATCGGTCGCCGGGTCGGCGGGATCGCCGATCACCAGCGTGTTCATCGCGCCCTTGAGCATTTCGATCGTGTGATCGGCGATATCTTCCTGCAGCAGCAGCAGGCGCAGCGCCGAACAACGCTGCCCGGCCGAGCGGAAGGCCGAGGTGACGACATCCTGCACCACCTGTTCGGCAAGTGCTGTCGAATCGACGATCATCGCATTGATGCCGCCGGTTTCGGCGATCAGCGGCACCAGCGGGCGGCTGTCATCGGCCAGCAGCGCGCGGGCGATGCGCCGCGCCGTGGCGGTCGATCCGGTAAAGGCGACCCCGGCCACCCGCGCATCGGCGACCAGCGCCGCCCCGGTGTCCGGCCCGCCGGCGGCGAGGATCAGCACATCGGCCGGCACCCCCGCCTGATGGGCAAGCTCGACGGCGCGCGCGGCGATGCGCGGCGTCTGCGGCGCGGGCTTGGCGACCACGGCATTGCCGGTGACGAGTGCCGCCACCGTCTGGCCGAGGAAGATCGCGAGCGGGAAGTTCCACGGCGCGATCGTCACCCAGACGCCGCGGCCTTCCATGCGCAGGATGTTGCGCTCGCCGGTCGGCCCGGGCAGCTCGACGGGCTGGAGATGGGCGCGCGCCTGATCGGCGTAGTAACGACAGAAATCGACCGCCTCGCGCACTTCGGCAAGCGCGTCGGGAATGGTCTTGCGCGCTTCATGCACGCAGATCGCCATCAGCTCGGCCCGGTGCTCTTCCAGCAGATCGGCCAGCCGGTCGAGACAGGCGGCGCGCGCCTCCACGGGCCGCGCCGACCACGCATCGGCGGCGGCGCGGGCGCGCGCCACGGCCGCAGCCGGATCGGCCAGCGCGGCCGGGGCGGACGGCAGGCCGTGCCGGCCGATTTCGGCGGCGATTGCCGCCAGAGTGTCACTGTCTTGCAGGTCGATGCCCTCGCTGTTGCGCCGCTCCGGCGCGAACAGGTCGCGCGGCAGGGCGATTCCGGGATGACGGCTGCCGCCCACCGCCTCGATCCGGGCGACCGGATCGGCGAGCAGCACCTCGTCGCTCAGCCGCTCATCGGCGAGCTGATGCACGAAACTGGAGTTCGCGCCGTTTTCGAGCAGCCGCCGGACCAGATAGGCAAGCAGGTCGCGGTGGCCGCCGACGGGCGCGTAGATGCGGCAATGATAGCCCTGTTCGCGCACCAGCCGCTCATACAGCCCCTCGCCCATGCCGTGCAGGCGCTGGAACTCGAAATCGCGGCGGCCGCCCGCCCATTCGACGATGGTGGCGACGGTCAGCGCATTGTGGCTGGCAAAGGCGGGCGCGATGCCCGGCGCATCGAGCATGTCGCGCGCACAGGCCAGATAGGACACATCGGTCGCCGCCTTGCGGGTGAACAGCGGATAATCGCTCAGCCCCGCTTCCTGGGTGCGCTTGATCTCGCTGTCCCAATAGGCGCCCTTGACCAGCCGGACATTCATCCGCCGCCCGGTCTCGCGCGCCAGCTCATCGGCCCAGCCAATGACCGCGCGGGCGCGTTTGCCATAGGCCTGCACCGCCATGCCATAGCCGTCCCAGCCCTTGAGCGCGGGCATGCGGGCGACGCCGGCGATGATGTCGAGGCTCATTTCCAGCCGCTCGGATTCCTCGGCATCGACGGTCAGCGCGATGCCGCGACGCGACGCTTCGAGCGCAAGCGTGGCGAGCATTTCGGTGAGCGCCGGCACGCAATCGGCGCGGTGCGCGACCTCGTAACGCGGGTGCAGCGCCGACAGCTTGACCGACACCGAATGGCCCGCCGCCGGATCGCTGCCGACAGCTGCAATCGCCGCCATATAGCTGTCGAAATAACGCTGCCCGTCGGGATAGGTGCGCGCCGCTTCGCCCAGCATGTCGAAACTGGCGGTGAAGCCCTTGTTTTCGGGCTTTTTCATCCGGCGGGTCGCTTCATCGATGGTGCGGCCCATGACGAAGATTTCGCCCATCATCCGCATCGCCGCGCCCACCGCCTGGCGGACGAACGGCTCGCCCGCGCGCGCGATCAGCCGCCGCAGCACCCCGCCCTGCCCCGCGTCATGGACAAGCGCCTTGCCCATCACCAGCCCCCAGGTGGCCGAGTTGACCAGCGCCGACGCGCTGCGCCCGGCATGGGCGCGCCAATCGGCCTCGCCCAGCTTGTCGGCGATCAGCAGATCGGCGGTTGCGGGATCGGGCACGCGCAGAAACGCCTCGGCGAGCGACAGCAGGGCGACGCCTTCCGACGTGTTCAGCCGATATTCCTGCAGGAACTGGTTGACCCAGCCGGTCGTCTGCGCGGCGCGCAGATCGGCGAGCAGCCCCAGCGCCACGCGCACCGCCCCCTCGCGCTCTTCGGGCGCGAGTCGGGCGCGTTCGAGCAGCGGTTTCAGCACCTCCGGCTCGGGCGCGCGGTGGAGCGATTTGAGCGGCAAAAGCGTGCGTGACGTTGCGGAATCCATGGGCTCCCCTTCGCAGGGCTTGGCCCGGTCTTGCAAGGGGGAAAGTGGGATGCGTAGGGATGCACGCACAGCACCGCTAAGGCAGCAGCCGGGCGGGCAAGAACAGACATTATGCGGGAGAGTTGCACCATGCCCACCGTCAGCCTTGATGAGCTGAAAGCCAAGGTCGGACAGCCGCTCGGCACGTCGGACTGGCTGACCGTCGATCAGGCGATGATCGACAAATTCGCCGATGCGACCGGCGATCACCAGTTCATCCATGTCGATCCCGACAAGGCGAAGCTGACCCCGTTTGGCGGCACCATCGCGCACGGCTTCCTGTCGCTGTCGCTGATGCCGGTTTTGACCCAGATGACCGACATGCCGCGCCCGGCCGGGATCAAGATGGGCGTCAATTATGGCGGCAACAAAACCCGTTTCCTCGCCCCGGTGCGTTCGGGCAAGCGGGTGCGCGGCCATTTCAAGCTGCTCGAGCTGGAGGAAAAGCGCCCCGGCCAGTGGCAGCAGACCGTTGAATACACACTCGAGATCGAGGGTGAGGACAAGCCGGCGCTGATCGCCGAATGGATCAGCCAGTTCTTCCTGTAACCCGCTCGGCCCGCCCGCCTGCGCCCGGGCCGGGGGCCTGCAACCCGACACAGTGATTTGCCGAACAGCGCATTCAAGGAGAGACAAGATGCGTGACGCCGTTATCGTTTCCACCGCCCGCACGCCGATCGGCCGTGCCTATCGCGGCGCGTTCAACAACCTGCCGTCGCCGACGCTGGCGGGCCATGCGATCAGCGCCGCCGTCGCGCGCGCCGGCATCGACCCGGCCGAGGTGCAGGACGTGGTATTCGGTGCCGCGCTCCAGCAGGGCCATCAGGCCGGCAACATCGCCCGCACCGCGCTGCTGCGCGCCGGGCTGCCGGTCACCGTTTCGGGCATGTCGGTCGACCGCCAGTGCGCGTCGGGCCTGATGGCGATCGCGACCGCCGCCAAGCAGATCATCGACGATCAGATGGACGTGGCGATCGGCGGCGGCGTCGAGAGCATCTCGCTCGTCCAGACACCGCAGATGCGCGTCGCCCCCGATCCCGAGCTGCTGGCGATGCACAACGCCATCTACATGCCGATGCTCCAGACCGCCGAAGTCGTCGCCAAGCGTTACGGCATCAGCCGCGACGCGCAGGATGAATATGCGCTCCAGTCGCAGCAGCGCACCGCCGCCGCCCAGGCCGCCGGCAAGTTCGACGACGAAATCGTGCCGGTGACCGCGACCATGGCCGTCACCAACAAGGAAACCAAGGAAGTCACCTACAAGGAGGTGACGCTGGCCAAGGACGAGGGCAACCGCGCCGACACCACGCTTGACGGGCTGAAGTCGCTCCAGCCGGTGATGGGCCCGGACATGAACATCACCGCCGGCAATGCCTCGCAGCTGTCGGACGGCGCGGCGGCATCGGTGCTGATGGAAGCGCGGCTTGCCGAACAGCGCGGCCTGACCCCGCTTGGCCGCTATGTCGGCATGGCGGTCGCGGGCACCGAGCCCGATGAAATGGGCATCGGCCCGGTGTTCGCCATCCCCAAGCTGCTCGACCGGTTCGGCCTGAAGATGGACGATATCGGCCTGTGGGAGCTGAACGAGGCGTTCGCCGTGCAGGTGCTTTACTGCCGCGACAAGCTGGGCATCCCCAATGAGCTGCTGAACGTCAATGGCGGCGCGATTTCGATCGGCCATCCTTACGGCATGTCGGGTGCGCGCATGGTTGGGCATGCGCTGATCGAGGGCAAGCGCCGCGGCGCGCGCCATGTCGTCATCACCATGTGCGTCGGCGGCGGCATGGGCGCTGCCGGCCTGTTCGAAGTCCTCTGATCCGCACTGCCGGCCGGGCCTCCGCGCCCGGCCGGCACGCATCGCCCCGGTTTTGACAAAGCGGCGCCGGCCGGGGCAGTCAGGGGCGATGGCAACGCCCCCTTCCCGCTTTCCCCTTCCCGTCCGGCGGCCGGTCCGCCGATGAACCGCCTGCTCGTCTTCGGGCCGGGCTATACGGCGTCGCGGCTGATCGCGGCGGCACAGGCGCAGGGCTGGGCGGTCGAGGCGGTGACGCGCGCGATCCTCGATGACCCCGCACAGGTCGCCGCGATGGTCGCCCGCGCCACCCATATCCTGTCGAGCGTGCCGCCCGCGGGCGAGGAGGATCCGGTGCTCGCCCGCCACGGGCCGCTGCTCGCCGGGTGCGGGGCGTGGCTGGGCTATCTGTCGTCGACCGGCGTTTATGGCGATGCCGGCGGGGCGTGGGTCGATGAAACCGCGCCGACCGGCAGCGGCCGCCGCTCGGCCCGGGCGCGGGCCGATGGCGACTGGCTGGCACTTGGCGCGCGGGTGTTCCGCCTGCCGGGGATTTACGGGCCGGGACGCAGCGCGCTCGACCGGGTGATGGCGGGCAGCGCCCACCGGGTCGACATGCCCGGCCAGATTTTCAGCCGCGTCCATGTCGACGATATCGTCAGCGGGGTAATCGCCGGCTTCGCCGCCCCTGCCGGGGCCTATAATCTGGCCGATGACGAGCCTGCGCCGCAGAATGATGTCGTCTGCCATGCCGCACGGCTGCTCGACCTGCCCGATCCGCCCTTTGTCGCGCTTGAGACGCTATCGCCGATGGCGCGCGGCTTTTATGCCGAAAACCGCCGGGTGGCGAACGGCAAGGCGCGGCGCGTGCTCGGCTGGACGCCCGCTTATCCCGATTACCGCGCCGGGCTGCGCGCGCTCAGCGCCAGCACCAGCCCGATCAGCGCCAGCCCCCCGCCCGCCATTGCCGTCGGCGTCCAGCGATAGCCTTCGAACAGCGTCGACAGCGCCATCGCAATCACCGGGATGATCACCCCCGAATAGGCCGCGCGCGCCGCGCCGATCCGCCGGATCAGCGGGTAATAGAGCATGAACGCCACCGCCGAGGCGGCGACGCCCAGATAGACGATGCCCGCCAGATAGGCGGGGCGCGGATCCCAGGCAGGCGGGCCGCTGGTGATCCATGCCCAGAGCGCATTGCCGATGGTGCCGGTGATCATGCTCCAGCACATCACGCTGACCAGCGGGGCCTGCTGGACACGCGGCAGCGCCTGCAGGATGTTGGCCGACGATGCCGACAGCACGGCGAGCAGCGACAGGGCGATGCCCAGCCCGGTGCGCGCGCCGGCGGCACCCCCCGCCCCCCATTCATGCGCGAACAGCAGCCCGATCCCGGCGAGCGCGACCGCCGACCCGGCGATGAAGCCACGCGACAGCTGCTGACCCAGAAAGATGCGGCCGAGCAGCGCATTGGGGATGACGAGCAGCGCGAAGATGACCGCGACCAGCCCCGATGTGATGTGCGCTTCCGCCCGGTAGACAAGGTTGAAGTTGACGACGAACTGCGCCAGCCCGAGCAGCAGAGTGATCCCCCAGACCGGCCGGGGCAGCGCGAGCGACGTGCGCGTCGCCAGCGCATAGCCGGCCATGGCAATGCTGCCGGCGGCAAAACGGTACGTGACCGACCAGCTGGGCGGCACCGCGGCCAGCTGATCGCGGATGACCAGCCAGGTCGATCCCCAGATCAGCGTGACGATGGCGAACGGCACCACGACGCCCCATGCGCCGCCAGACCGCCGATCCGCACCGCCGATGTTCGCCGCGCCGCTCACAGCGCTGCAATCGCCGCGGCGAGCGGGGCGATCGCCGCCTCGTCCTGATCCCAGCTGACCACCAGCCGCGCCGCGCCCACGCCCCAGTCGTAGAAATCAAAGCCCTGGGCGCGCAGCGCCGCCGCCTCATCGGCGCTCAGCGCCACGAACACCTCATTGGCCTGAACCGGGTGGAGCAGCCGGCCGCCCGCCGCCGCGCCGAGGCGCGCCGCCCCGGCATTGGCGGCCCGCGCATTGGCGAGCCACAGGTCATTGTCGAGCATCGCGAGGATCTGCGCGGCCAGATAGCGCCCCTTGGACAGCAAATGGCCCGAACGCTTGCGGCGGATGCGGGTGGCGGCGGCAAGATCGGGGCGGAACAGGATCAGAGCCTCGGCGCACAGCCCGCCATTTTTGACGAAGCCGAAGCTGAGCGCATCGACCCCGGCCCGCCAGGTCAGGTCGGCGGGCGAACAGCCGAGATGCGCGACCGCATTGGCAAAGCGCGCCCCGTCCATATGCAGGCCCCAGCCGCGCGCGCGGGCAAGCGCGCCCAGCGCCGCAACCTCGTCGGGCGTATAGACCAACCCATATTCGGTCGCATTGGTGATCGACAGCGCATGGGGCTGCACCTGATGCACATCGGGCCGGATCTGGTCGGCAAAACCGGCGACGGTCGCGGGATCGAGCTTCGCGCCCGCGCCGTCGATCAGCATCAGCTGCGCGCCGCCGGTGAAGAACGCCGGCGCGCCCGCTTCATCGACCTGGATATGCGCCTCGCGGTGGCAGAGCACGCCGCCATAAGGCGGGCAGAGCGCGGCCAGCGCGAGGCAATTGGCCGCCGTCCCCGTCGTCACCCACAGAGCCGCGACCTCGGTGCCGAACAGCTGCGAAAACGCATCGTCGAGGCGCGCGGACCAGCCATCGCCGTCATAAGCGGTGTCGAGCCGGTCGGCGGCGGCGATCGCCGCCATGACGGCCGGATGAGCGGGCGCGGCATTGTCGGAAAAAAAGCGCATGGCCTGCATCTGCGGGGCTTTGCCCGGCCGGTCAATCCGGCGCGGCGGGCGCATTGCCGGCCATGGGCGGACCGGCGGCATTTTTGGTCTTGCGCGCCGCTGCTGCACCGCACAAACTCCCTGTCTCAGGGGGAAAGGGCACGGGTGGCGCGAAAACCGGCTTTTGACGAAATGGGGGCGGATCCGGTCCGGTCGCCCTATGCTGCGGTCCGCGCCTGGCTGGACGAAACCCCGCCCGAATATCTGCACACCCGCCGCGCTCAGGCAGAGCTGTTCTTCCGCCGCATCGGCATCACCTTTGCCGTTTATGGCGACGCCCAGGCCGATGAACGGCTGATCCCGTTCGACATCATCCCGCGCATCCTGTCGCGCAGCGAATGGACGAAGCTGGAGGCCGGGCTGATCCAGCGCGTCACCGCGCTCAACGCCTTTCTGAGCGACATTTACGGCCCGCGCGAGATTCTGAAGGCTGGGCTGATCCCGCCCGAACTGGTGCTGCGCAACCCGCAATTCTGCCTCGCCGCGATCGAGCGGCAGCCGCCGCACGGCATCTACACCCATATCGCGGGCATCGACATCGTGCGCACCGGCGCCGACGAGTTCCATGTGCTGGAAGACAATGCCCGCACCCCTTCGGGCGTGTCCTATATGCTCGAAAACCGCGAAGTGATGATGCGGCTGCTGCCCGAGCTGTTCGACCGGCACCGGGTCGCGCCGGTCGAGACCTATGCCGACATGCTGCTTGGCACGTTGCGCTCGGTCGCGCCGCCGCATTGCGAGGGCGAGCCGACGGTGGTGGTGCTCACCCCCGGATTTCACAACTCGGCCTATTACGAGCACAGCTTTCTGGCCGACAAACTAGGGGTCGAGCTGGTCGAGGGCAGCGACCTGTTCGTGCGCGACGATGTGCTCTACATGCGCACGACCGAAGGGCCGCGCCGGGTCGATGTCGTCTATCGCCGGGTCGATGATGCGTTTCTGGACCCTTTGGTGTTCCGGCCGGATTCGCTGCTCGGCGCGCCGGGGATGATGAGCGCCTACAAGATGGGCAATCTCGCCATCGCCAATGCCATCGGCACCGGCATTGCCGATGACAAGGCGATTTACAGCTACATGCCCGAAATCGTCCGCTTCTATACGGGCGAGGAGCCGATCCTGCGCAACGTGCCGACCTGGCGCTGCCGCGAGGCGGACTCGCTCGCCTATGTGCTCGATCATCTGGACGAGCTGGTGGTCAAGGAGGTCGATGGCTCGGGCGGCTATGGGATGCTGGTCGGCCCGCATGCGAGCAGCGCCGAGCGCGCCGCCTATGCCCAGCGGCTGCGCGCCGATCCGGCGCGGTTCATCGCCCAGCCGACGCTCGCTCTGTCGACCTGCCCGACGCTGGTCGAGGCCGGGATCGCGCCCCGCCATGTCGATCTGCGCCCGTTCGTGCTGACCGGCCGTGACGGCGTGCAGATCGTGCCCGGCGGGCTGACGCGGGTGGCGCTTGCCGACGGGTCGCTGGTCGTCAACTCCAGCCAGGGCGGCGGGACCAAGGACACATGGGTGCTCGATGACTGAACCGGCCCTCCGCCCGCTTATGGAGCCGCGCTGATGCTGTCGCGCACCGCCGGCGATCTGTTCTGGACCGGGCGCTATGTCGAGCGCGCCGATTTCACCTCACGGCTGATCGATGCGACGCTCAGGCTTGCCGCCCTGTCCTCGACCTATGGCGGCGATGTCGGGGCCTGGTCGGGCGCGCTGGCGGCGGCGGGCGTGGCCCAGGGCTATGCCGAACAGCACCCGCAGCTGAGCGAGGCGTCGGCGCTGCAATATCTGTCGCTCGACACCGCCAACGCCTCGTCGATGCGCTGCTGCATCGAACGGGCGCGCACCAATGCCCGCGCGGTGCGCACGGCGCTCACCGTCGAGGTGTGGGAAGCGATCAACACCGCCTGGCTGGACATTCAGCGCTTCGGCCTGACGCTGGAAAACCGCCCGGCGCTGACCCGGCTGGTTGAAAATGTGAAGGCCTCGGCGCTTGCCTTTGACGGCGCGACCCATCGCACGATGCTGCGCGACAAGAGCTACTGGTTCCTGCGCCTCGGCGCGGCGCTGGAGCGCGCCGACAACACGGCACGGCTGCTCGACGTCAAATATCATCTGCTGCTGCCGCGCGACGAGCCGGTGGGCGGCAGCCTCGATTATTTCCAGTGGACGACGATCCTGAGGACCGTGTCCGCGCTCACCGCCTATCGCCATGTCTATCGCGACAGCCTGAAACCCTGGCTGGTCGCCGATCTACTGATCCTCAACCGGCGGATGCCGCGTTCGCTCGCTGCGTGCATGAACGATGCGGTCCGCTATCTTGATCTGCTGGCGCAGGACAGCGGGCGGCGCGGCCCGGCGCAGCGCGCGGCGGTCGCGCTGTCGGGGCGGCTGATGCGCGGCGACATGGATGCGATCTTCCGCGCCGGCCTGCATGAATATATCACCGCCTTCCTGGCCGAGAACAACGCGCTCGCGGCGATGGTGATGGAGCAATACCAGTTCTGATGCGCATCCAGGTCGACCATCACACCCGCTACAGCTACGAACTGCCGGCCAGCGGGATCGTGCAGGCGCTGCGCGTCACCCCGCGCAACAGCGACGCGCAATATGTCCGCCACTGGCGCGTCGATGCCGATGTCGACGGCACGATGCGCGAGGGCGTGGATGCGTTCGGCAACCATGTCATCATGTTCTATGTCGAGGGTCAGGTGACCGAGCTGACGCTGACCGTGACCGGCGAGGCCGATGTCACCGACATGGCGGGCATCGTCCGCGCGGCCGAACGCCTGCCCGCCGATGTGTATCTGCGCACGACCGAGCTGACCCAGCCCGATGCCGCGATCCTCGACTGGGTGCGCACGCTTGATTCGGGCAATGTGCTGGCGACGCTGCATGCGCTGACCGCGTCGCTCAACCGGCATATGAGCTTCGACGTCACCGAAACCGATGTGGCGACGCCCGCCGCCACCGCCTTTGCCGCCACGCGCGGCGTGTGCCAGGATTTCGCGCACATTTTCTGCGCCGCCGCGCGCAGCCTGGGGGTGCCGGCGCGCTATGTTTCCGGCCATCTCGCCCGGCCGGGGCATGAGGCGATGGAGGCCGCCCATGCCTGGGTGGAGGCGCTGGTCCCCGATCTCGGCTGGGTGGCGTTCGATCCCGCCAACGGCATCTGCGCGACCGATGCCTATCTGCGCGTCGCCATCGGCCTCGACTATCGCGACGCCGCCCCGGTGCGCGGCGCGCGGCGCGGCGGCGGGGCCGAGGCGATGCACGTCCATGTCCGCGCCGGCCATGCCGGCGAACAGCAGCAGGGCTGAGCGGCGATGACCTATTGCATCGGCATGCTGGTCCGCGACGGGCTGGTGATGATGGCCGACACCCGCACCAATGCCGGGGTCGACAACATCTCCTGCTACCGCAAGCTGCGCATCGCCGCCGACCGACCTGACCGGATGATCATCGTCTGTTCGGCGGGCAATCTGTCGACCAGCCAGCAGGCGATGCAGCGGATGCGCCGCGGCACCCCCAATGAGGAAAGCGGCGAGCCCGACAGCTGGGACAGCGTGCCCGGCATCTATGAAGCCGCGCTCGCCGCCGGCCGGGCGCTGCGCCTGTCGCGCAACGACAATGACAGCCTCAATCAGGGCAGCGTGGTGTTCGATGCGACGCTGCTCGTCGGCGGATCGGTGGGGGGCGAGCCGCACCGGCTGTTCCTCGTCTATCCCGAAGGCAATATCATCGAATGCGGGCCGGACACGCCCTATCTGCAGATTGGCGAGGCCAAATATGGCAAGCCGATCCTCGATCGCGCGCTCCATTTCGACACGCCGCTCGATCAGGCGCTGAAGCTTGGCCTGATCTCGTTCGATTCGACGATGCGGGCGAACATCGCCGTCGGCCTGCCGATCGATCTGATCGCGCTGCGCAACGGCGCGCCGCGCCCGGTCGTCCAGCACCGGATCGAGGCCGATGATCCCTATTTCAGCGCCCTGTCGCGCGGCTGGTCCGACGCGATCGCCCGCGCGGTCGACGGCATCGAGCCGCCGCCTTACTGATCGCCCGGCCGGGGGTTGAACCCGGGCGCGGACATCCCAGACTCTGGCCATGGCCTCACGCCGCGCGCCCGATCCCGCCTCTGCCCCGCCGCTGCTGGCGGCCCTGCCCTTTGCCGGGCGCGCGCGCCAGCGTCTGGCGGCGGCGGTGACGGAGCTGTTCGCCGATCCGCAGTCGCCCGATCCGCCCGTGATCCGGCGCGAGGACGGGCTGTTCGGCCCGCACGCGGCGGCGTGGCGCGTGCACGGCGACGTGACGACAATGATGGTCGGCGGCATCGCCGCTTTGATGCTGCAGATGCTCCATCCCGGCGCGCTGGCGGGCGTCTGGGATCATTCGGCGTTCCGCACCGACATGGCCGGGCGGCTGCGCCGCACCGCGCGCTTCATTGCGCTCACCACCTATGGCGGGGCGGACGAGGCGCAGGCGGCGATCGACCGGGTGGCGCGCATCCACCGCGCGGTCAGCGGCGTGACGGCGGACGGCACGCCTTACCGCGCCGATGATCCGCATCTGCTCGGCTGGGTCCATGTCACCGAATGCTGGGCGTTCCTTGCCGCCTGGACGCGCTATGGCGACCCGCGCATGCCCGCCGCCGACCGCGACCGCTATTTTGCCGAAATGGCCCGGCTGGGCGCACTGATGGGCGTGATCGACCCGCCGGCAAGCCAGATCGCGGCGCTGGCGCTGATCGACCGGTTCCGGCCCGAGCTGCGCCACGATGCCCGCACCGCCGAGGTTGCGGACTGCCTGATCGGCGGCGGATCGGGCGGCGCAGCCGGGGCGGCGCGGACGCTGGCGATCCGCGCGGCGGTCGACCTGCTGCCGCCATGGGCGCAGGCGATGCACGGCCTCACCCCGTCCGGCCCCCTCGCCCCTCTGGTCCGCGCCGGCACGCGCGAGCTGCAACGCACACTGCGCTGGGCGCTGGAATAAGGGGCGGTCGTTCGCGCGGCTCCCCCTGACAAGCTGTCTCCCCGGATAGGCCTGCTTTTGCCGCCACAGGGGTTTTTTGCTTCAGTCGCGGCCCGGCATTCCGCATGGACGCGCAACCATGGACCAGACGACGCTCACCCATCTCCAGCGGCTCGAGGCCGAAAGCATCCACATCATGCGCGAGGTGGTGGCCGAATGCGCGCGGCCGGTGTTCCTCTATTCGATCGGCAAGGACAGCTCGGTGATGCTGCACCTGGCGATGAAGGCCTTTTATCCGGCGCGGCCGCCCTTTCCGTTTCTGCACATTGCCAGTGGCTGGGATTTCGCCGCGATGATCGCCCATCGCGACCGGATGGCGGCCGAACTGGGGATCGAGCTGATCGTCCATCACAATGACGCCGGGGCGGCCGCCGGGATCAACCCGTTCGACACCCCCACCCCCGTCTATACCCGCGCAATGCTGACCGAGGCGCTGACCACGGCCCTCGACGCCCATGGCTTTGACGCGGCGTTCGGCGGGGCGCGGCGCGACGAGGAAAAGGCCCGCGCCAAGGAACGCGTGTTCAGCTTCCGCGCCGCCGGCCATCGCTGGGACCCGCAGAACCAGCGGCCGGAGCTGTGGCGACTCTACAATGCCCGCAAGGCCAAGGGCGAGACGATCCGCGTCTTCCCTTTGTCCAACTGGACCGAAATCGACATCTGGAACTACATCCGGCTGGAAAATGTGCCGCTGGTGCCGCTCTATCTCGCCGCACCCCGCCCGACCGTGGTGCGCGACGGCATGATCCTGATGGTCGATGATGCGCGCTTCCGATTCCTGCCCGGCGAGACGGCGGTCGAACGCACGATCCGGTTCCGCACGCTCGGCTGCTATCCGCTGACCGGCGCGCTCGAGAGCGAGGCCGACACGCTCGACGCGGTGATCCGCGAAACGCTGAGCGCGACCGGGTCCGAACGCCAGGGCCGCGCGGTCGACAAGGATGCCTCCGCCTCGATGGAGAAAAAGAAGCAGGAGGGCTATTTCTGATGACCGACACCAGCCTGCTGCGCTTCATCACCTGCGGCTCGGTCGACGACGGCAAGTCGACGCTGATCGGCCGGCTGCTCCATGACACGCGCCAGATCCTCGACGACCAGCTGGCGACCCTGACGGCGGAGTCGCGCCGCATCGGCACGCAGGGCGATGAGATTGATTTCGCCCTGCTGGTCGACGGGCTGGATGCGGAGCGCGAACAGGGCATCACCATCGATGTCGCCTATCGCTTCTTTGCGACCGCGCGGCGCAAATATATCGTCGCGGACTGCCCGGGGCATGAACAATATACCCGCAACATGGTGACCGGCGCATCGACCGCCGATGCCGCCGTCATCCTGGTCGATGCGCGCAAGGGGCTGCTCACCCAGACGCGGCGTCATTCCTTCCTCGTCCGGCTGATCGGGCTCGACCATGTCGTGCTTGCGGTCAACAAAATGGATCTGGTCGGGCATGACCAGACTGTGTTCGACGCCATCGTCGCCGATTACCGCGCCTTTGCCGCGCGGATCGGGATCAGCGATGTGCGCGCCATCCCGGTGTCGGGGCTGCGCGGCGACAATGTCTCCACGCGCTCGCCGGCCATGCCCTGGTATGACGGGCCCAGCCTGATCGAGACGCTCGACGCGCTGCCCGTCGATCAGGACCGCGCGGCGCGGCGGCCGTTCCGCATGCCCGTGCAATGGGTGAACCGGCCCGATCAGGATTTTCGCGGCTTTGCCGGGCTGATCGCCGCCGGCACCGTGCGGCCGGGGGACGATGTCCGCGTGCTGCCGGGCGGCGGGATCAGCCGGATCGCGCGCATCGTGACTGCGAATGGCGATCTGCCGGTCGCGGTCGCCGGCCAGTCGGTCACGCTGACGCTGACCGATGAAATCGACTGTCCGCGCGGCGCGGTGATCGCGGCGGCGGGCGACCCGCCCCAGGCCGCCGACCAGTTCGAGGCGATGGTCGTGTGGATGGCGGCGGAGCCGTTGCTGCCCGGGCGCGGCTATTGGCTGAAGCTTGGCACCCAGACGGTGTCGGCCACGCTCCAGCCGCCCAAATATCAGATCAACGTCAACACGCTCGAACAGCTGGCGGCCAAGACGCTCGACCTCAATGCCATCGGCGCGGTGCAGCTGGCGACCGACCGGCCGCTGACCTTTGAACCCTATCAGGACAGCCGCGATCTGGGCGGCTTCATCCTGATCGACAAGACCAGCAATGCGACGGTTGCCGCCGGCATGATCCGGTTCGCGCTGCGCCGCAGCCAGAATGTCCATTGGCAGGCGCTCGACGTGACGCGCGAACGCCGCGCCGCGCTCAAGAACCAGAAACCGGCGGTGCTGTGGCTGACCGGCCTGTCGGGGGCGGGCAAATCGACCATCGCCAATCTGGTCGAACAGAAGCTGGCGCGGATGAACCGCCACACCTTCCTGCTTGACGGCGACAATGTCCGCCACGGGCTGAACCGCGATCTCGGCTTTACCGAGGCCGACCGGATCGAGAATATCCGCCGCGTCGGCGAGGTCGCAAAGCTGATGACCGATGCCGGGCTGATCGTCATCACCGCCTTCATCTCGCCGTTCCGCGCGGAACGGCAGATGGTGCGGCAGATGATGGCCGAGGGCGAGTTTGTCGAAGTGTTCATCGACACGCCGCTGGCGCTGGCCGAGGCGCGCGACGTCAAGGGCCTTTACGCCAAGGCGCGGGCGGGCGAGATCCTGAACTTCACCGGGATCGACAGCCCCTATGAGCCGCCCGAGGCCCCGGAACTGGTGATCGACACCACCCGGATGAGCGCCGAAGAGGCCGCGGACGCGATCATCGCCCGCATCATCCCCTGATCATGGCCGCCGCCCGGCTGCCGCGACCGCGGCGGCCGGGCGGGCCGGTCACATCTTGCGGTCGACGGTGTCGGCGGCGGACTTCAGATCGTCGCCCACCCCGCGCACGGTGTTGCAGCCGGCGAGCGCAATGCCGGCCAGAGCGAGCGCGGCCAGCGCGCGGATCGCGACACCCCGGTTGCGGTTCATCTGCATCATATCCTCTCTCCCTAGCCCGGCCGGCGACCTGCCGCGCGGCCCTGTCAGCGCCCCTCAAGCGCAGCGGAGCTTAATCGCGCCTGACCCGATTTCACTCCCGTTTCAGCGCCGCCAGCGCGGCGACCAGCTGCGGCACATCGTCGTCCGCGACCGGGGCCTTGTAGACGGTCCGCATCTTGGCGACGGTTGCCGACCATTGTGCCGCCGTCATCGGCGGTTGCACCATCACCATGCCGGCATCGTGACATGCGGCGCAATTGGCGTTGAGCAGATCGGCATCGGGGCCGTCGAACAGCCGGTCCTCGGCGGGCAGCTCGACCGCGACCGGCGCAGGCGGGCCACCGGCGGCAAGCGGAACCGCAGCCGCACCGGCGGCGACGAGCAGAAGCAAGCGAAAGCGCATCATCCGACGATCAGATCCAGACGTTCGACGACGCCGCGCATATAGCCGGCCCCGTTCCAATTGGGGGCAAGCGGCTGCACCTCGCCCCCGGTGTTGGTCGCGCGCACCAACAGGCTGAGCGGTCCCGGCGGCAGCGGCGGCAGATCGGCATCGAAGCGGCGAAAGCTGTAGCGCCCGGCATCGCGGCCCAGCCGCGCCTCCTGCCAGCTCGCGCCGCCATCGCGCGACAGCTCGACCCGCGCGACGCCCTGATCGCCGCCCATCGCGATCCCGCCCACCGCCACGGGCTGGCCGGCGGCGATGCGCGCGCCATGCTGATGGCTGGTGATCCACGACCGCGTGACCATGCGGGTGATCGGCACCGTCTCGCCCGGCGGCGCGCCCGGCACGGCATCGCCGGTCGCATTGGCGGGAATGCGATAGGCCTTGGCCATCCAATAGCCGTCATCGGCCCGGTCCAGCACCTCGATGTCGGACAGCATCTTGATCCAGTAGGTCGAATACCAGCCCGGCACCACCAGCCGCAGCGGATAGCCGTTCAACAGCGGCAGGCGCGCGCCATTCTGGGCATGGGCGATCATCACCTCGCCATCCATCGCATGATCGATGGCAAGCGACTTCACGAACCTGGGCGCGTCGGGGACCGCCGGTTCGTCCAGCCCGGCAAAGCGCACCGCCACCGCGCCGGGCAGCACGCCGGCACGGCTGAGCACGTCGCGCAGCGCCACGCCGGTCCAT
Source organism: Sphingomonas sp. URJC2 (assembly GCF_059803575.1). Classification (NCBI taxonomy): domain Bacteria; kingdom Pseudomonadati; phylum Pseudomonadota; class Alphaproteobacteria; order Sphingomonadales; family Sphingomonadaceae; genus Sphingomonas; species Sphingomonas sp. URJC2. Next base: position 19,203 of record NZ_JAPFGX010000010.1, on the reverse strand, counting down.
AGCGCATTGCCCATCGCGCCATGCCGCCACTGCGCCCCCGGCACGCGCGGCTCGAACAGCCCGCGCGAATTGCCCGCGCACTGGTTGACCGCCGCATATTCAAGCGCGGGCATCGCCAGCAGCTCGGCCAGCGACAGCTCGACCGGCCGGGCGACATGGCCATGAACCTTGAGCCGGAATGCGGCGGGATCGATCCCGGTCGGGAAATCGCCCCAGTGCCAGCGCACGAAAAACCGGTCATTGGGGGTGAAAATGCCCTGATCGAACACCTCGAACGGCGTCTCGAGCAGCGGCGGCCGCCCGCGCTGGAGGATCATTTCGCCCTTTTCGGGGAAATCGCGGGTCAGCGACCGGAGCGACGGACCGCCCGGCAGGCGCAGATCGGCCTGCTGCGCGGCGAGCCGCTCCAGCGGCCCGCCGGCAAGGCCCAGTCCGGCCACCCCGGCGAGCAGCTGCCGGCGCCCGATCATGCCGTTCGTCATGTCGTCATCCTTATGGCCTGGCCGTGCGGGGGGCAACGCCGGCCGCGTCCCTGCGATCAATAAAAGTCATCACGGCGCAACAGCTTCGCATCTCGACAGCCCCGCCGCCGCCGCCTAACTGGACGATGATGGTCGGCCCGGCGACGGGCGCGACGGGGGCAGGATGGGCAAGCGGGTGGACCCGACAGCTTTCAATCGCCTGACGGCGCGGCAGCAGCAATGCCTGAGACTGGTGGCCGCGCCCGCGACATCCAAGCAGATCGCGCGCGAGCTGGGCATTTCCAGCCACACGGTCGACCAGCATATCCGCGAGGCGCTGGCGACGCTCGGCCTGTCCGACCGGATGGAGGCGGCGCGCCGGTTCGTGGCGCATGAACGCGCAGCCGCCGGCGCACCCGCCGCCCCGCCCGGCACCTCACCCGCCGCGGCACCTTTCCTGTCCCCCGCCCCCGCCCTCGCCCTCGCCGCGCAGGATGGCGCTCCCCCGACAGCATGGGAGGCACCTCCCCAAAGCTTGACTACTCAAGCAGCCGGGATGGCCGGTAATGCGGCATCCGGGCCAATGCTCTCTCCATCGGAACGGGCAGCACCCAATCTCGCGCTGCCCTTTCCGACGAAGGACCGGCCGCGCAACGAGCTTGACCGCACCTCCAGACTGATCTGGATCGCAGCGGTGATGACCGGCCTGATCCTCGCCGCCAGCCTGTTCATCGGCCTGGCGGCACGGATCAGCGGCGCGACCTAGGCCCTTCCCGCGACCATCAGATTGGTGCGTGCCGGACCCCGTCCGGCGCGGAGGAGAGAGCCATGCAACACGAACGGATCGAAGCCGCCCGCGAGATCACCGCGGGGCTGATCGAGCTTGAGCAGCAGATCGATTTCGCGATCATCAGCGGCGGTCGCCTGCCCGGCACCATGGCGCAGGCGCGGCTGAAGGCGCGGCTGCCCGCCGCCACCGGACAGGAAGCCTTTCTGCACGCCGCCAAGGCATTCGAGATGCTCGTCCAGGCGCGCAAGCACATCGTCCAGGCCCATGCCAGCCTGGCGGCGGCGGGCGATGCGCTCGCCCTGCCCCCGGCCGCATATGGCGACTGGCACGAATGTCCGAAGCCCCAGGCCATCGATGCGGGCGAACCGCATCTGCGGCTCGCGGTGTCCCAGTGATCCTCCAATACAGGCTTGACCGTGCCCGATCCGTCATGATCGGGTGGCGGCATGTGGCACGTGATGACCTTCACGATCCTTTTTGCACTGACCATCGGCTTTGCGCTGTGGCGCGGCGGCGCGCCGGAACGGCTGGCGGCACTTACGCTTCTGGTCGCGTCGGTGGCGACGATGATGGTTGCACCGGCCTGGCACTGGGTATCGAACGGCGTCGACTACGGCGTGTTCGTCGTCGATCTGGCGACATTTGCCGCGCTGGTGGCGATCGCGCTCAACGCCAACCGCTTCTGGCCGATCTGGCTCAGCGCCACGCACGGCCTGTCGCTGCTCGGCCATGTCTCGGTGCTGTTCGCGCCGGACATCAAGCAGATCTTCTATGCCGCGATGGTGATGGCATCCGCCTGGCCGGGGCTCGCCCTGCTGGCGGTCGGCACCTACCGGCACCACCGGCGCATCAGCGCGGGCCAGCCCGATCCGGCCTGGACGCGCTTTACCGACATCAACGAGCGGCCCACCCTCGCCATCGGCTGAGCGTGCGGATGCGGCCGCAACCTCAAGGGGAGGCGGCCAATGGCTGACATGAACAGGATCGATCAGGGCGGAAAATGCCCGGGCAATGACCGGCAGCTGCGCAACCTGTGCTCGCACGAGGCATCGGCGCTGGCCGGGCCCAATGTGTCGGCGGTCGAACGGGCGGAGACGCTCTACGAACTGCGCCGCGCGCGCGACGTGTTCTTCGGCAAGAATGCCGATCTGTTCTGCGAACCGGCCTGGGACATGCTGCTCGATGTGTTCATCGCCCAGACGCGGGGGCGCAAGCTGTCGGTCAGCGATGCCTGTCTCGGCTCCGGCGTGCCGACGACGACGGCGCTGCGCTGGCTGACCCTGCTCGAGGAACGCACGCTGATCGAACGGCACAAGGACCCGCATGACCGGCGGCGGTCATTCGTGCGGCTTACCGCTCAGGGTTATGAGAGCCTGAGGCTGTATCTCGAAGCCTGCTGAGCTTCTCCGCCGCGGCAAGCTCGGCGCGCAGCATCTCGATCCCCAGCGACAGGTGCGGCGCGGCGAGCGACCCGGGCAGCCGGTCAGCGAGCGCGATCAATTCGTCGCCCAGCTGGACGGCCCGGTGCAGCAGCTCGGTCCTGGTCATCGGCACGGCCTTTCCATCCTCGGCCCCCTCCATCCGCCCGTCGCGCCGGTCACGTGCCGGCGGCACAATGCCGCCACAGTCCGGGCCCGGTTCCTGCCTGACGAAACGAACCGCGCGCACGGCTCGCCGCACACGGCCGTCCCGCAACCGTCGCAATAGATTTTCATAGCACGACTATCGTGCCTTCCGGGGGCATACAACCGTTCCGGATGCAGTTCCCGCTGCACGAACCGCCCCGGCCATGGTCTGACGGGCACATGGTCGCCACCATCACCACCGTCGCCTTTCTCGGCCTCGACGCGCGCAGCGTCGAAGTGCAGGTCCAGCTGGCCGCCGGGGTGCCCGGCTTCGTCATCGTCGGCCTGCCCGACAAGGCGGTGGCCGAAAGCCGCGAGCGGGTGCGCGCCGCCCTCGCCTCGATCGGCCTTGCGCTGCCGCCGCGGCGGATCACCGTCAACCTGTCGCCCGCCGATCTGCCCAAGGAAGGCTCGCATTACGACCTGCCGATCGCGCTGGCGCTGCTCGCGGCGATGGGCGTCGCCGATGCCGAAAGCCTGAGCGAGCATCTGGCGGTCGGCGAACTGGGTCTGGACGGGCGGATCGCGCCGGTGCCGGGCGTGCTGCTGGCGGCGCTGCATGCCGCCGAACAGGGGCTTGGCCTGATCTGCCCGGCCGCGCAGGGCAGCGAGGCGGCATGGGCCGGGCGCACGGCGGTGGTCGCCGCGCCCGATCTGATCGCGCTCGTCAACCATCTGCGCGGCACCAGCCCGCTGCCGCCCCCGCCGCCCGGGCTTGCCGAACCGCCCCGGCCGGGGCCGGACCTGCGCCAGGTCAAGGGCCAGGAAAGCGCGCGCCGGGCGCTGGAGATCGCGGCGGCAGGCGGGCATAATCTGCTGATGATCGGCCCGCCGGGCGCGGGCAAATCGCTGATGGCGGCCTGCCTGCCCGGCATATTGCCCGAACTGACCGCGACCGAGGCGCTGGAGGCGTCGATGGTCGCAAGCGTTGCCGGGACGCTCGATGGCGGCCGCATCGCGCGCAGCCGCCCGTTCCGCGCGCCGCATCATTCCGCGTCGATGGCGGCTCTGGTCGGCGGCGGGCTGAAGGCCCGGCCCGGCGAGGTCAGCCTGGCGCATCTGGGCGTGCTGTTTCTGGACGAGCTGCCCGAGTTTCAGCGCGCGGTGCTCGATTCGCTGCGCCAGCCGCTGGAAACCGGCACGGTGATGGTCGCGCGCGCCAATGCCCATGTCACCTATCCGGCGCGGGTGCAGCTGATTGCGGCGATGAACCCGTGCCGCTGCGGCCATCTGGGCGATCCGGCGCTGGCCTGTGCGCGCGCGCCGCGCTGCGCTGCCGATTATCAGGCGCGCGTCTCCGGCCCGCTGCTCGACCGCATCGACCTGCATGTCGAGGTTGCAGCACTGAGCGCGGCCGATCTGGTGCTGCCCGCCCCGGCGGAAGGATCGGCAGAGGTGGCGGCGCGGGTCAGGGCGGCGCGCGACGTGCAGACCGCACGCTACCGCGATGCCGGCATCCGCACCAATGCCGAGGCCGATGGCGACTGGCTGGACAATGCGGCGCGGCCCGACGAGGCCGGGCGGGCGCTGCTCGCCCAGGCGGCGGCGACGATGCACATGTCGGCGCGCGGCTATGGCCGGGTGCTGCGCGTCGCGCGCACCATCGCCGATCTTGCCGGGGCAGAGACGGTCGGCCGCAGCCATGTCGCCGAAGCGCTCAGCTATCGCCGCCAGCCGCCGCGCAACTGACCCCGGCTGCAAAAAAGGCGGCGGGAGCCGTCGCCCCCGCCGCCCATTTGGGGTCGGTACCCGCGATCAGTTCAGCGCGGCATGGACGGTCGCGACCGCCGTCATCACCGCGCCGATGCGCGCCGCCGCCTGGATCGTCTCGGCATTGACGCCGTGCTGGCGCAGCACCTTTTCATGGCTGTCGATGCACATGCCGCAGCCATTCTGGGCCGACACGGCAAGGCTGAACAGTTCGAAATCGGCCTTGTCGATGCCCGGATTGGCGATGACGTTCATGCGCAGCTTGGCCGGCATCGTCTGATATTCATGGTTCGAGGCAAGGTGGGTGAAGCGATAATAGACATTGTTCATCGCCATCACCGCAGCGGCCGCGCGCGCGCCATTGGCGGCTTCGGGGCTGAGCTTGCCGTCGATCTCCGCCTCGACCGCGACGACGATCGGGCGATAGCCGGTGCCATGCGCGGTCGCGAGCAGCAGACCGTATTTGCGCTGGTCGCCCAGCAGCTGGTCGTTGAGGATCGAGCTGATGTTCAGCCGCAGATCCTTGGCGAAATCGGGCAGCGTGTCGGCAAATTCCTTGAGCGACATGGTCGGTTTCCTTGTCGGGAGTGAGGGGGATCGGGGAGCCAAAAAGCGTGCGCGGCGCGGCGCGCAGGGCGGCAGGCGGTCGGGGCACGATCACCGCAGGCCGGCGGGGCAGCCGGAAGGGAACAACAGGAGAGAGGAAGTGGCCGGGCGCAGCGGAAGGGGGGGAGGCGCTGCGCCCGGCCGGGCCGGGGCTTAGGCCGCCGGCTTGAGCACGTCCTCGCCCTTGCTCCAGTTGCACGGGCAGAGTTCATCGGTCTGGAGCGCATCGAGCACGCGCAGGGTTTCCTGCGGGTTGCGGCCGACGTTCAGGCCGTTCACCGTCACGTGCTGGATCACATTGTCCGGATCGATGATGAAGGTGGCGCGGAACGCGACATGCTCGTTCTTGTCGAGGATGCCGAGCGCGCCGGCCAGCTGGGCGCCATTGTCGGCGATCCAGGGGAAATCGGCTTCGGCCAGTTCGGCGTCCGAACGGCGCCACGCGAAATGGACATGGGCGGTGTCGGTCGACGCGCCGATCAGCACGGCGTCACGGTCGGCGAACTCGCCCTTCAGCTTGCCATAGCCGACGATTTCGGTCGGGCAGACAAAGGTGAAGTCCTTGGGCCAGTAGAACAGCACCTTCCACTTGCCGCCAGTGTCGGCGAGGTTGATCGTCTCGCCGGCCGGCAGGGCCGAGGTGCCTTGCTGCACGGGCAGGGTGAGTTCGGGAAGCTTGTCGCCGACGGTGAGCATGGTGCGTTCCTTAAGCTGAGGCCCGTGGCCGGGCCCGGATGAAAAAACCTGGCCGGAGCAGCGACTCGTTGCCCGGCACCGGCCCCGAATAGCGCTCTGGAAATCATCGATCAAATAGATTATTCCTGATCCATTGATCGACAGAGGCGATAAAAAATGACGGTCTTCCTGCCGACCATCAAGCAGCTGCAATATCTGGTGGCGCTGCACGACCATGGCCATTTCGGGCGGGCGGCGGACGCCTGTTTCGTCACCCAGTCGACGCTGTCGGCGGGGCTGCGCGAGCTGGAATCGCTGATCGGCATGACGCTGGTTGAACGCACGCGCCGCGTCGTCCGCTTCACCCCCACCGGCGACCGCATCGCGCAGAAAGCGCGGCGCGTGCTGCGCGAAGCCGAGGAGCTGGCCGATCTCGCCCGCGCGGCGGGCAAGCCGCTGTCGGGCGAAATGCGGATGAGCGTCATCCCCACCATCGCGCCGTTCCTGCTGCCGCGCATCCTGCCGCAGATCCGCGCCGAACGGCCCGAACTGCGCCTGTTCCTGCGCGAGGAGCCGAGCGCGGCGGCCTGCGAATCGCTGCACCGGGGCACCGCCGATTGCGTGCTGCTGGCCCTGCCCTTTGCCTGTGGCGAGGTGGAGGCCGAGCCGCTGTTCGACGACCGGCTGTTCATCGCCTATCCGGGCGGCGGCGGCGAGCTGCCGGCGCAGATAGCGCCCGACGCCATTGATCCCGACGAGCTGCTGCTGCTCGAAGACGGGCATTGCCTGCGCGACCATGCGCTTGCCGCCTGCAACCGGCCCGAACTGCGCGCCCAGGCGACGATGCTCGGCACGTCGCTGCACACGCTCGTCCAGATGGTCGACAATGGCCTGGGGGTGACGATGCTGCCCGAAATGGCGATCGAGGCGGGGATTCTCGACCATACCGGCGTCATCGCCCGGCCGCTCGATTCCAGCCATGCGTCGCGCAAGATCGCGCTGCTATGGCGCAAGGGGAGCCCGCGCGACCGCGATTTCCACCTGCTTGCCGATCTGCTGCGCGCCGCCGGTCAGTCCCAGCGCGCGGCGGCCTGATCGTCGCCAGCGCGCGGCTCCACCCAGCGCGTCGTGCCATCGGCCAGCAGCTCGCGTTTCCAGAACGGTGCGCCGGTCTTCAGCCGGTCGATCAGGAACGCGCACGCATCAAGCGCGGCATGGCGGTGGCGGGCGGCGGCGGCGGCGATCATGATGCGCTCGCCCACCGGCACCGCGCCGATGCGGTGGCGGATGACGACCCCCGACAGGGCGAAGCGCGCCATCGCCTCCCCGGCCAGCCGGACGAGCGCCGCCTCGGTCATGCCCGGATAATGTTCAAGCACGAGCGCGGTGACGCCGTCATCGGCGCGGGCGATGCCGGCAAAGCTGGCCACCGCCCCCGCCCCCAGCCGGTCGAGCGGGGCGAGCGCGGCCTCGGCGTCGAACGGCCCGTCGGTCAGTGCGGTATCGATCATCCGCCGGTCATTGGCGGGAAAAAGGCGATTTCCGCCGCCCCGTCCGCCAGCGCACCGAGCGGCGTGTCGAGCGGCACCGCGTGCTGGTCGATCGCCGCGCGGATCCGCGTCCGGTCGGCAAAGGCCGCGGCATGGCCCGGCCCCGTCTGTGCCAGCCAGTCGATCAGCGCGTTCAGGTCCGCGAGGCCGGGGGGCAGGTCGCGCCATTCTTCGGCCAGGCCGATCCGTTCCCGGACCCAGGCAAAATAAAGCAGCCTTGCCAAAGCCCTAGTCCATATGCCTGATGCCGACGCGCAGATAATCCCACCCCGTCACCAGCGTCAGTGCCGCGGCGGCCCACAGGCTCGCCAGCCCGGCGGTGAAGATCAGCGGACTGTCCGGCACCGCGCCCGACAGGATCAGCGCGCCCAGCGCCACCATCTGGAACGCGGTCTTCCATTTGGCGAGCCGGCTGACCGGCACCGACACGCTCAGCTGCGCCAGAAACTCGCGCAGGCCCGACACGGCGATTTCGCGCAGCAGGATGATGAGCGCGGGGATGACGTGCCAGCCATGGACGATGGCATGCCCCTCCGCCCCCGCCCCGGTCGACAGCAGCATCACGATCACCGCCGCGACCATGATCTTGTCGGCAATCGGATCGAGAAAGATGCCGAGCTTGGACACCGTGCCCTGCGCGCGCGCCAGATAGCCGTCGAGATAATCGGTGACGCCGACCACGCAGTAGAGCGCAAAGGCGAGCGCAAAGCCCAGCCGCCAGGCCGGATACCAGAGCAGGAAGACGAGAAACGGCACCGCGAAGATGCGCGACAGCGTCAGCAGATTGGGCAGGGTCAGCATCACGCCACCGCTTAGCCCAGCCGCGCCCGACATTGAAGCCGGGGACGAGGCACCGCCGCTCCGTCGCGCCCATCGCCCTTTCACAACCCGCCATGACCGGCTAGAGCCGCGGCGGGCAGCAACGGGGCCGACCACGGGATCATGCAAAGTTCGATGGGGCTTCTCACGCGGCGGCGTTTCCTGCCGCTGTTCGTCACCCAGTTTCTCGGGGCGTTCAACGACAATCTGTTCAAGAACGCGATGGTGCTGTTCGCGGTCTACAACGTCTATTCGGACCCCAAGCAGGAAACCTGGTTTTCGGGGCTGGCGACCGGGCTGTTCATCCTGCCCTTCTTCCTGCTGTCGGCAACGTCGGGCCAGCTGGCTGACGCGACCGACAAGGCGCGCATCATCCGGCTGGTCAAGCTGGCCGAAATCCTGATCATGGCCGTGGGCGCGATCGGGCTGCTGCTGCCGTCGATCCCGCTGATGCTGGCCGCCCTGCTGGCGATGGGCGTGCATTCGACCTTTTTCGGGCCGATCAAATACGCGATCCTGCCCCAGCATCTGGAACGGGACGAGGTGCTGGCCGGCACCGGGCTGGTCGAGGCGGGCACCTATATCTCGATCCTTGCCGGCACGATCATCGCCGGCGTCATCCCGGTCAAGGCGGCGGCGGCGATGGTCGTGATCGTCGCGGTGCTCGGCTATCTGGCCGGGCGGCAGGTGCCGCCTGCCCCGCCGACCGGGGAGCTGGATCATGTCGACCATAACCCGCTGACCGCGTCCTACCGGCTGGTCGCCTCGACGATGCACATCCGCAAGCTGTTCCTCGCGATCCTGTCGATCAGCTTTTTCTGGATGATCGGCGCGGTGCTGTTCGTGCAATTCCCGCCGCTCGTCAAAAACGTGCTGACCGCGGACAAGGCGGTCGCCAGCCTGTTCCTCGCCGTCTTCTCGGTCGGCGTCGCCATCGGCTCGGTGATCATCAACCGGCTGCTCAAGGGCGAGGTGTCGGCGCGCTATTCGCCCCCGGCGGTGATCGTGATGGGCGGGTTCGTGCTCGCTTTCTATCTGATCGCGCGCAGCTGGGTGCCCGACGGGCGCGATCTGTATGACGTGATGGAGTTCATCGCCCATCCCGGTGCCCCAGCGCTGCTCGGCGCGCTGCTGGGGGTCGCGATCGCGGGCGGGGTGTTCGTCGTGCCGCTCTATGCGTTCCTCACCACCACCGTGTCGCAGGGCGAGACGGCGCGCACGGTTGCCGCCAACAACATCGTCAACTCGGGCGCGATGGTGATCGGATCGGTCTGCGCGCTGGGGCTGAGCTTTATCGGCGTGTCGGCGGTCGACCAGTTTCTGATGACGGCGGGCATGTGCCTGATCTCCGCCGCGCTCGCCTGGCAGCTGCATAAGGCCTGCGACTGAACCGGGCCTGCGCCCGGGCCGGCGATCAGGCGATGAAGCTGTAGATCGCCACGAAAAAGGCGGTGAAACTCAGCGCGAACAGCCGCAGATCGTTGCGGTCGTCGGGCAGCGCCTCGATCAGCGCGGTGGCGGGACGCGGCAGCCGGCGGCGAAACGGATGGCCGGCACCTTCATTGGTCAGGACAAGTCTGCGTTTCATGGGCGAGAGGTTAACGCGCCGTTTACGATTCCGTCTCGCGCCGAATATGGTTAACGCCGTCCCGAAAACGGACGGCAATGCAACCGGTTCGCGCACAGCGCCCGGCGGCGCACACATGGGGGAAAGAGGACGCGGATGGGCAAGCTTTCAGGCATCAAGGTGGTCGACCTGACCCAGTTCCTGCCCGGCCCGATGCTGACCCTGATGATGGCCGATCAGGGGGCCGATGTCGTCAAGATCGAACCGCCGGGCGGCGATCCCGCGCGCACCCAGGCACCGATGGACGGCGACCAGTCGGTCTGGTTCCGCTCGCTCAACCGCGGCAAGACCAGCATGACGCTCGACCTGAAAAGCGCCGCCGGGCGGGCAAGGCTGTGGCACGAACTGGCCGATGCCGATGTGCTGGTCGAAGGGTTCCGGCCCGGCGTGATGGCGCGGCTGGGCTTTGACTATGCGACAGTCGCCGCCCGCCATCCCGGCATCGTCTATTGCTCGGTCACCGCCTTTGGCCAGCATGGGCCGCTGGCCGATCATCCGGCGCACGACATGGCGGTGCAGGCGCTGGCGGGATTTCTGTCGGTCAATGACGGGCCGGACGGGACGCCGGTGGTGCCGGGTGTCGCGGCATCGGATGTCGCCGCCGGGCTGACCGGGCTGGCGGGCGTGCTGATGGCGCTGATCGGCCGGCAGCGGACCGGGCGCGGCGATTATCTGGACATTGCGATGTTCGACAGCCTGCTGCCCTGGTGCGCGCACACGGCGGGCGGGGCGATCATCGGCGGCCCTGCCCCGCGCTCGGCCGAACAGCGTTCGCTGGGCGGGGCGGCATTCTACCAGATCTACCGCACCGCCTGTGGCCGCCATGTCGCGCTGGGCGGGCGCGAGGAAAAGTTCGTGCGCAATCTGCTGGGCGCGCTCGGGCGGCCCGACCTGATCGACGCCGCGCTCGGCCCGGCGGGCGCGGGGCAGGAACCGGTGCGCGCGTTTCTGGCCGCGACCTTTGCCGCGCATGACCGCGATCACTGGATCCGGTGGTTTGCCGACAAGGATGTCGCCTTCGCCCCGGTGCTCGATTTCCGCGAGGCGCTCGACCAACCGCATGTCGCGGGGCGCGGATTGCTGGTCGAAGCGGGCGGCGGCCGCCAGATCGGCCCGGCGATCCGCTTTGCCGACAGCGGCCCGCCCGACCGGCCGGCCCCGCCGCTCGGCCCGGTCAATGGCGGGGAGGCACTGTGATGCTGAGGCTCGTGATCGACGGTCCCTGTGCCGAACTGCGGATCGACCGGCCGGAACGGCGCGGCGCGTTCGATCTGGCGATGTGGCGGGCGCTGCCCGGCCTGCTTGCCGAGGCGGCGGCGACGCCCGGGGTCAGGCTGCTCCTCCTGCGCTCCGCCGTGCCGGGGATGTTTTCGGCCGGGGCCGACATTGCCGAGCTGCTTGCCCGCTCGGGCGATCCGGCGTGGCGGGCGGACAATCAGGCAGCGCTGTTCGCCGCCCAGCACGCGCTGACGCGCACGCCGCTACCCAGCATCGCCTTTGTCGATGGCGACTGTATCGGCGGCGGCTGCGGGCTGGCGCTGGCCTGCGACCTGCGGGTGGCGACGCCGCGCGCGCGCTTCGGCATCACCCCGGCGCGGCTGGGCCTTGTCTATCCGTTTCACGACACCAAGCTGCTGGTCGATCTGGTCGGCCCGGCGCGGGCCAAGCGGCTGCTGTTCACCGGCCAGCTGATCGACGCGGCGGCGGCGGAGCGGATCGGCCTTGTCGATCTGGTCGCCGACACGCCCGACGCGCTGACCGCGCCGATCCTCGCCGCCTCGCCGCACAGCGTGCGCGAGGCCAAGGCGATGGTGCGCCGGGTGCTGGACGGCCAGGTGGACGAGGATGCGGCGACCGGCGCGATCTTTGCTGAGGCCTTCACCCTGCCCGATTTCGCCGAGGGCACCGCCGCCTTTGCCCAGAAACGCCCGCCGCGCTTCACCTCAAACGGCTGAAGCGTCCTCCCGGTCAGGGGATCAGCAGGGTCGATCCGCTGGTGCGCCGCGCCTCAAGGTCGCGGTGCGCGGTCACGACATCGGCAAGGGCATAACGCTGGCCGATGGTCACGCTGACGCGGCCGCTGCCGATCATCTCCCACAGCCGGGCGACGCCGGCCGCGCGCTCGTCCGGCGCGGCATAATAGTCGAACAGCGTCGGCCGGGTGACGAACAGCGATCCGGCGCGGGCCAGCACGCCCAGATCGACGCCGCTGACCGGGCCGGAGGCGTTGCCGAAGCTGACGATCAGCCCGCGCCGCCCGGTCGCCGCCAGCGACAGCGCCCAGCTGGCCGCGCCGACCCCGTCAAAGCTCACCCGCACCCCGGCCCCGCCGGTCAGCGCCCGCACCTGCCGCGCAGCATCGGGATCATCGGCCAGCAGCATGTGATCGGCCCCCGCCGCCGTCGCGGCCGCGCATTTGGCTGCACTCGATGCGGTGCCGATCACGGTCGCGCCCAGCGCCTTCAGCCACTGGGTCAGGATCAGCCCGACGCCGCCCGCCGCGGCATGGACGAGCACGGCATCGCCCGGCGCGACCGCAGCCGCCCGTTCGGCCAGAAACTCGGCGGTGCAGCCCTTGAGCAGGGCTGCCGCCGCGTCCTCGTCGCTGATCCCGGCGGGCACACGAAACAGGCTGGCGGCAGGCACGTTGCGCGCCGCCGCATAGGCCCCGCGCGCCGGGCCGAAGGTCGCCACCCGGTCGCCGGGTGCCAGCCCCTCCACCCCCGGCCCGACCGCCTCGACCAGCCCGGCGGCCTCCATCCCCAGCCCGCCGGGCAGATCGACGGGATACAGGCCGGAGCGGTGATAGGTGTCGATATAGTTCAGCCCGATCGCGGTGTTGCGCATCCGGACCTCGCCCGGCCCCGGCGGCGGCAGCGGCGCATCGACCAGCGCCATCACTTCCGGCCCGCCCGTCCGTTCGATCACCACCGTCTGCGCCATCGCTCTCCCCCGCATCTGCCCGCACGGCCGCCCAGGGCCGTGCGATTGCAACCGGATCGGTTCTGACATGGCTGGACAATAATCGGAAGCTTGGCGACAACCCCAAAATGGCCACCAACATCAAGGATGTGTCGCGCGTCGCCGGCGTGTCGATCAAGACGGTGTCGCGGGTGCTCAACAATGAGCGCTATGTGCGGCCCGCGACGCGCGCCAAGGTCGAGGAGGCGATGGCCATGCTCGGCTTCCGGCCCAGCGCCGCCGCCCGCGCGCTGGCCGGCGGGCGGTCGTTCCAGATCGCGCTGATGTGCAGCAATCCGGGGCCTTATTATCTCCACGGGCTGATCGCCGGGCTGCGCGGCCGCTGCGCCGCCGAAGGCGTGCGGCTGATCGTCCATGCCTATGACATTGAAGGCACCGAGCTTGGCGACGATGTCCGCGACATGCTGCGCCAGCTCAGCCCCGACGGGGTGATCCTGACGCCGCCCATCGCCGATCTCGAACCGGTGCTCGACGCGCTGGAGGCGGCGAACACCCCCTATGTGCGCATCTCGCCGGGCATCGCGCCGGAGCGCAGCGCGGCGGTTGCCATCGACAATGAAGCGGCGGCGCGCGCGGTGACGGCCATGATGATCGGGCTTGGCCATCGCCGGATCGGCTTTGTCGTCGGCCACCGCAGCTATGCGGTCAGCAACCAGCGGCTGGCCGGCTATCTGGATGCGCTGCGCGATGCCGGGCTGGGGGTCGATCTGGAACTGGTGCAGCAGGGCTGGTTCGATTTCACCTCGGGTCAGGCGGCGGCCGACCGGCTGCTCGACCTGCGCGACCCGCCGACCGCGATCTTCGCCTCGAGCGACGACATGGCGGCGGGCGTGCTGGCGGCCGCGCACCGGCGGCGGATGGCGGTGCCGGGCGACCTGTCCATCGCCGGGTTCGACGACACCGATCTGGCGCGATCGGTCTGGCCGCCGCTCACCACGGTCCGCCAGCCCATCGCCGTGCTTGCCGAACGGGCCGCAGAGCTGCTGTTCGACCGCGCCGAGCCGGGGCTGAGGCTGGTGCCTTACGAGCTGGTGCGGCGCGAAACCGTCGCCGCGCCCGGCGCTTGCCCTGAGGCCTGACAACGCTATCCTCTGCATCCGATAAAGAGGATGCCCTGATGACCGACCCCCTGGCCGCGCGGCGCTGGCTGCTGATCGCGCTGATCTTCGTCGCGATCGCGCTGAACTATGTCGACCGGCAGGTGCTCGCACTGCTCAAGCCCACGCTCGAGGCAGCATTTTCCTGGTCGAACCGCGATTATGCGCTGCTCGGCTCGGCCTTTCAGGTGACGGCGGCGATCTCGTTCCTGTTCGTCGGCTATATCGTCGACCGGTTCGGCGTGCGCCGTGCGCTTGGCTGGGGCGTGGCGCTGTGGAGCCTTGCCGGCATCGCCCATGCCTTTTCAACCAGCGTCGGCCAGTTCGTCGCCGCGCGCATCGCGCTGGCGGCGGCAGAGACGGTCGGCACGCCGGCCGCGGTCAAATCCGCCGCCGTCTATCTGCCGCTCCGCCAGCGGTCGCTGGCGCTCGGCCTTGGCAACACCGCGCCCAATATCGGCGCGATCCTGACCCCGCTGATGATCCCGCCGCTCGCGCTCGCCTTTGGCTGGCAGGCGGCGTTCATCGTCACCGGCGCGCTCGGCTTTGTCTGGCTGATCTTCTGGATCGGCGGCACGCGCGGCCTGACCCCGGTCGCCGATCAGGGCGCGGCCGAAGGCGCGCGGGTGCCGCTGGGCGAACTGATCCGCGACCGGCGCAGCTGGGCGATCATCGGCGCGAAATTCTTCAGCGATCTGTGCTGGTTCTTCCTGCTGTTCTGGATCCCCGATTTCTTCGGCCGCCAATTCGGGATGAGCCAGGGGACGCTGGGCGGCCCGGTGGCCCTGATCTACAGCCTGGCAGCCCTTGGTGCCCTGTCATCGGGGCTGCTGTTCCCCCGGCTGGTCGCGCGCGGCTTGAGCGTCAATCGCGCGCGCAAAAGCTCGATGCTGTTCTATGCGCTGATGATCCTGCCGATGCCGCTTGCGATCCTCGCCCCCGGCCCCTGGATGGCGGCGTTCGTGATCGGCATCGCGCTGTTCGCGCATCAGGGCTTTTCGACCAACATCTTCGGGCTGGCCGCCGATGCGATCCCGGCCGGGCGGGTGGCGACCGTGATCGGCGCGGGCGCGGTGGCGGGCAATCTGTCGGGCGCCGGAATGATCGAGCTGGCGGGGTGGAGCATCGATAATGGCCTTGGCTATTGGCCGATGTTCGCGGTGTGCGCGAGCGCCTATCTGATCGCCACCCTGTGGGTGCATCTGCTGGTCCCGGTGATCCGCCCGGCCCAGGGCTGATTTCCGGATACAGGCATCCGCGATTTAATGTGAACAATCGACGATCGTCATGATTTCGTAGGAAAATGGCAGCGCCCTCGTCATGTCGGCGCTGCAACGGCGGCGCGCAGTCAATCCTTTTTGGGGGAAGAACAAAATGCGCGCGACCCTTCAGTCCGCCTTGCTGGCGGGCACCATCCTTGCGTCCTTCACCGGTGTGCCGGCCATGGCCGCCCCGGTCGATCCGGCGGCCCCCGCCGACGCGCCGGCAGAAACGGCCGCCGCCGGTGACGATCAGGGCCTGGGCGACATCATCGTCACCGCGCAGAAGATCGAACAGCGGCTGACCGATGTGCCGATCACGATTTCGGCGGTGTCGGGCCAGCGCATCCGCGATCTGGGCGTCACCGATCTCGACGAGCTGTCGAACTATATCCCCGGCCTCAACATTCAGGAACAGAGCGCCAACAATCCGGGCATTGTCATTCGCGGCATCACCTCGGACAGCGGCTCGGCGCAGCAGGGCCCGCGCGTCACGCTCTATTACAACGGCGTCGACATCTCGCGCTCGCGCGGCTCCTATCAGGGCATTTACGATCTGGAGCGCGTCGAGGTGGTGAAGGGGCCGCAGGCGACACTGTTCGGCACCGCCTCGGCCATCGGCGCGATCAGTCTCACCTCGGCGCGCCCGCGCGAGGGCACCGAGGGGATGCTGAGCATCGGCTATGGCAATTTCGACCAGAAGCAGGTGTCGGGCTATTTCAACGCCGGCAATGGCAAGATCGGCGGCCGCGTCGCCTTTGAATGGCGCAAGCGCGACGGCTATGTCGAAAATCTCGCGCCCAATCAGGACGATCTCTACGCGCAGGACAATCTGGGCGTGCGCGGCTCGATCCGCTTCACCCCCAGCGACGTGCTGACCATCGACCTGATCGGCACCTATGACCGGCAGCGCAACAGCGGCACGCCGTTCATCTCGCGCGCGCTGCCGACGACCGACGGGCCGGGCAATCCGTTCGGCCGCGCGTTCCTGGGCGGCTCGCCAGTCTCCGGCCAGGCGCTGGGCAAGGACAAGCTCGGGCTGGACCGCAATGTCTATGACCTCAATCTGAGCGCGACCTATGAGCTGTCGGACGATTGGTCGCTGACCACGGTCAACGGCTATCGCCAGTTCGACAGCCTTGAAGTGTTCGACGCCGACGGCTCGGCCGCCTGGTATCTCGAGTTCGCCGAGGAGGCCAAGGGCTGGCAGTTCAACCATGAACTGCGCCTGTCCTATACCAGCGACACGTTCCGCGGCTTTGCCGGGTGGAATTACTTCCACGAAGACGGCAGCCAGCGTGTTCCCTTCTCGGCCGAAGAAGGCACCTATCTGCAGTGCGCGGCGCGGCTGGTGCCGGGCCTGCCCTGCATCGCGGCCAACGGCACGGTGACGGCAGCGCAGGCGACGTCGATCCTGACCGGCGGTGCGTTCACGCGCATTCCCTACAGCTCGGTGTTCGAGAATCGCGGCCGCAACGACCAATATTCGCTGTTCGCCGATGCGACCTTCATCCCCACCCCGGCGCTCGAAATCACCGCCGGGCTGCGCTATCTGTTCGAACGCCGCCGCTCGGGCTATCTGTCGGTCGTTCCCAACTCGGTCATCAGCCGCGCGCCGCTCATCCCCGGCCAGATCAACACCGGCGGGCAGGAGTTTTCGGCCAGGGACAGCTTCGACGCCTGGCTGCCGCGCGTGAACGTGCTTTACCGCGTCAGCCCGGAGATCAACCTGTTCGCAACCGTGTCCAAGGGCCGGCGCTCGCCGGTGCTGCAGGTCGATGCGCAGCGCGTCGCCGGGGTCGTGCAGCGGCGGCTGCAGAATGTGTCGGAAGAAACCGTCTGGAACTATGAAGCCGGGATCAAGGGTTCGGCCGGCATCTTCTCCGGCGCGCTCGGCGTCTATCTGCAGGAATATCAGGACTTCCAGGTCTCGATCACCGAAAATGGCGTGAACATCACGCGCAGCGCCGGCAATGCGAGCAATCTGGGCGTCGAGCTTGAACTGCAGGCGCGGCCGACCGAATGGCTGACCCTGTTCGGCAATGTCGGCTATATCGATGGCGGGATCGACAATGATCCGGCCAATGGCCGCTTCGCCGGCAACCGCTTCCGCCTCCAGCCCGAATGGCAGGGTGCGGCCGGCTTCACCATCGACGCGCCGATCGCCGAAGGCACGCGCTTCTTCCTGACGCCGAGCGTGACCTATCGCAGCCGCATCTTCTTTGAACTGCCGAACAACCCGGCAATCTCGCAAGGGGCGGTGACGCTGATCAACGCGCGCGGCGGCGTCAGCTTTGCCGACAAGCGTTATGAGGTCGCGGTCTTCATCCGCAACGCGACCAACAAGGACTATCTGCTCGACGCCGGCAATACCGGTGGCGGGTTCGGCATCCCGACCTTCATCCCGGCCGAACCGCGCTTCTACGGCATTCAGGCCACGGCGCGCTTCTGACCGCCCGGCCGGGGGTGTGCCGGACAGCGCATCCCCGGTCCGGCACCTGCCCGGTTTGACGCCGGACCGTTCCCCGCTATGCCATTCGGCAAAGGGGAGGAATGACACGGTGACGAACAGGTTTCTTGCATTTTTGGGGCCGGCGGCCGTGGCTGCCGGCCTTGTCATGTCGGCGCCCGCGGCAGCGGCCGGCGCGGCGCGGACGCCCTATCCGGCGGTGCTGCCGCTGCGCGATCAGGCGACGATCATCAATGGCTGGCTGAAGGAACGGCTCGACACCGTGGTGCCGCGCATCATGCGCGAACGCGGCGTCGACATGTGGGTGCTGGTGGCGCGCGAGAATTTCGAGGAGCCGGTCGTCGCCACCATGCTCGACGCCGAAAGCATGGCGGCGCGGCGGCGGACGATCCTGATCTTCTTCGATCCCGGTCAGGGCAAGCCGGTCGAGCGGCTGACCGTCAGCCGCTACGGGCTGGGGGGGCTGTTCGAGGCGGCGTGGTCGCCCGAGACCCAGCCCGATCAATGGCGGCGGCTGGCCGAGCTGATCGCCGAGCGGTCGCCGCGCCGCATCGCCATCAACTCCTCGCCAACCACCGCCTATGCCGATGGCATGACGCTGAGCGCGCATGACGAGATGATGGCCGCCCTGCCCCCGGCGCTCAGGGCGCGGGTGGTGCGCGACGAGGTGCTGGCCGTACGCTGGCTGGAAACGCGCATCCCGGCCGAGGTCGAACGCTATCGGGAGGTGGTGCGGCTGGCCCATGCGATCATCGGCGAAGGGCTGTCGGACAAGGTCGTCACCCCCGGCGTCACCCGCGCCAGCGATCTGGTGTGGTGGTACCGCGAAAAGATCCGCGCGCTCGGGGTCGACACCTGGTTCCAGCCCTCGGTCGGCATCAACCGGCGCGGCACGCCGGGGATGCTGTCGGGCGATACGGTGATCCAGCCCGGCGACATGATCTGGACCGATTTCGGCATCACCTATTTGCGGCTGGCGACCGATACCCAGCAAAATGCCTATGTGCTGCGCCCCGGCGAGACCGACGCGCCCAAGGGGCTGCGCGACGGGCTGGCGGCGAGCAACCGGGTGCAGGATGCGCTGACCAGCGCCTTTAAGACCGGGATCAGCGGCAACACGGTGCTGGCCCGCGCCCGCGCCGCCGCCATCGCCGCGGGGCTTGAACCCAGCATCTATTCGCACCCGATCGGCTATCACGGCCATGCCGCCGGCCCGTCGATCGGTTTCTGGGACAATCAGAAGCCCGATCCGCGCGGCGACGGCCCGGTCAATGCCGACACCGCCTGGTCGATCGAGCTGAGCGCCACCCACAAGGTGCCCGAATGGGACAATCAGCCGGTCGGTTTCCGCACCGAGGAGGATGCATTTTTCGATGGCCGGACGGTCAGCTATCTCGATGGTCGGCAGACCGCTTATTATCTGATCGGGGGCGCGAAATGAGCGGTGCTGGCCTTCACCTGTCGCGGCGCGCGGCGCTGGGCGGCGCGGCGGCGCTGGGCGTCGGGCTGCTGCCCGGCGGCATCGCCGGCAT